>DASXMW010000001.1:0-9837 GCA_036495425.1 Streptosporangiaceae bacterium
CCCATGGGAGACGTATCGGGATAAGGATCACCCGGTGTTCTGGAGGCCGGCGGCGACGCCGTTGACGGTGAGGAGGAGCAGGCGTTCGAGTTGCTCGCGGTCGGCGGGGTCGTCGGCGGCGGGGCCGCGCAGGGCGGCCAGGGCCCGGAGCTGCAGGTGCGACAGCGCGTCCACGTAGGGGTCGCGCAGGGCCACGGCCCGGGACAGCACCGGGCGGTCGGCCAGCAGCCGGTCGTGCTCGGTGACGGCCAGCACCAGGCGGCGGGTCAGGTCGTACTCGGCCAGCACCCGGGCCGACAGGTCCCCGCGGGCGCCCAGGGCCAGGTAGCGCTCGGCGATCCGGCGGTCGGTCTTGGCCAGGCTCATCTCGGCGTTGTCGAGCAGCACGTTGAACAGCGGCCACTCCCGGTAGGCCCGGCGCAGCTCGGCCAGCCCGGCCCCGTGACCGTTGGGGCCGACGGCGGCGGCCAGGCCGCTGCCGAGCCCGAACCAGCCGGGCAGGTTGATGCGGGTCTGCGACCACGCGAACACCCACGGGATGGCCCGCAGGTCCTCCAGGCTGACCTGGGACAGGCCGCGGCGGGCGGGCCGGGAGCCGATGCGCAGGCCGCCGATCTCACCCAGCGGGCTGATCCGGGCGAACCAGTCGGCGAAGCCCACCGACTCGACCAGGGCCCGGAACGCCTGCCGGGCCGCGTCGTCGATCAGGTCGGCCACCTGCCGGTAGCGGGCCGCGACCTCACTGTTGCGCCTGGTGCGGGCGGGCGAGGAGGCCAGCAGCACGGCCGAGGTGACCTGTTCCAGGTGCCGCCGGGCGATCGCGGCCTGGCCGTACCGGGCGAAGATCACCTCACCCTGCTCGGTGACCTTGAACCGGTCGGCCACCGAGCCCGGCGCCTGGGCCAGCACGGCCCGGCCGGCCGGGCCGCCGCCGCGGCCGAGGGCGCCGCCGCGGCCGTGGAACATGGTCAGCCGGACGTCGTTGGCCTCGGCCCAGGCCGCCATCTCGGCCTGGGCATCGAACAGCCGCAGGGTGGCACTGGCCGGGCCCAGTTCCTTGGCCGAGTCGGAGTAGCCGAGCATGGCCTCCAGCTGGCGGTCGCTGGCGGCCAGCCGCTCGGCCACCGGGGGCAGGGTCAGCATCTCGGTCAGCACCTGGACCGAGTGGGCCAGGTCCTCGCCGGTCTCGAACAGCGGGATCACGTCCAGCACGGGCGCGTTGCCGTCCGGCAGGGCCAGCTCGGCCAGCTCATAGACGGTGGCGATGTCGGCGGCGGACCGGGTGAAGCTCACCACGTAGCGGCGGCAGGCCTCGACGCCGAACCGCTGCTGGATCCAGGCGATCACGCGCAGGGTGGCCAGGACCTCTTCGGTCTGCTCGGACAGCGCGCCCTTCCCATCGGCGGCGGCCCGGGCCTCGGCCAGGGCCCGCGCGTGCACCGCGCTGTGCTGGCGCACCTCCAGCTCGGCCAGGTGGAAGCCGAACGTCTCGGCCTGCCAGATCAGGTGCTGCAGCTCCCCGTAGGCCTGCTGGCGGGCGCCGCTGGCGGCCAGCGAGGCCTGGACCAGGCGCAGGTCGGCCAGGAACTCCGCCGGGCCCGCGTAGGCCAGGTCGGCGTCGCGGACCCGGGTCGCGTCCAGCCGGGCCGCCGCGTACAGCAGGTAGGTCCGGTACGGCTCCTGCGGCGACCGGGCGGTGATCTCGCTGATCAGCTCGGGGTGGGCGGCTTCGGCCCGGTCCAGGGCCCGGTGCAAGGCCGGGGAGGCCGGGGTGGCGCCCTCGTAGAGGGTGAGCGAGCGGCCGATCCGGTCGGTGGCCCGCTCCAGCGCCCGCAGCACGTGCTCGGCCTGAATGGTGGCGGCCTCGCGGGTGACCCGGGCGGTGACGAACGGGTTGCCGTCCCGGTCGGCCCCGACCCAGCTGCCGAAGCGCAGGAAGGCCGCGACCTCGGTGGGGACCCGGCCCGCGTCATCGCCCGACACCGCGCGGTCCATGGACCGGTACAGGGCCGGTACCACCCGGAACAGGGTCTCGTCGAACGCGGTCATCACCGTGCGGACCTCGTCGATCGGGTCCATGGCCTTGACCCGCAGCTGGGAGGTCCGCCACAGCACGTCGATCTGCTCGTGCAGCTCACGCAGGGTCTCGGCCCGGTCGGTGGCCGCGGTCCGCGGGTCGTCGAGCACGTCGGCCAGCAGCGAGATGCGGCGCAGCGAGGCGACCACCGCCCGGCGGCGGGCCTCGGTCGGGTGGGCGGTGAACACCGGGTGCACGCGCAGCCCGCCCAGCAGTTCACCCAGCCGGTCCTCGCCCTGCTCGCCGCGGATCTCGGTCACGGTGGCGGCCAGCGACTCGGACAGCGGGTGCCCGCCGGTGTCCCGCCCGCGCAGGGACCGGATCCGCTGGTGTTCCTCGGCCAGGTTGGCCAGGTGGAAGTAGACGGTGAACGCGCTGGCCACCTGCTCGGCCCGGTCCAGCGGCCAGGCGGCCACCATGGCCGCGATGTCGTCCAGCGACCCGGTCTCCGGGTGGCGGCGCGCGTCGATCACCGCGTGCCGGAGTTTTTCCACGTCATCGAGGAGGTCCTGGCCACCGGCGTCGCGCAGCACGTCGCCCAGCAGGCGGCCCAGCAGCCGGACGTCGTCTCGCATCGGCTCGGGCATCTGGTGCCGGTCAAAGTCGCGGCTGATGGGCTCGACGCTCACGCGGCCAGCGTAGCGAAGGGTCTGGACCACCCTCGCTACCCTTACCTCATGACCAGTGACGCCGCGGCCGCCCCCGACCCCGCCTCCGAGTCCACCGCTGGGTCCGCTGACCTGCACACCACCGCCGGCAAGCTCGCCGACCTGGAACGCCGCCGGGAGCAGGCCGTGCACGCCGGCTCCGAGCAGGCGGTGGAGAAGCAGCACAGCCGGGGCAAACTGACCGCGCGCGAGCGGATCGGGCGGCTGCTGGACCCGGGCTCGTTCGTGGAGTTCGACGAGTTCGCCCGGCACCGGGCCACCGATTTCGGCATCGACGCCAACCGCCCCTACGGCGACGGCGTCATCACCGGGCACGGCACGATCGACGGCCGCCAGGTCTGCATCTTCAGCCAGGACTTCACGGTGTTCGGCGGCTCGCTGGGCGAGGTCTACGGGACCAAGATCGTCAAGATCATGGACCACGCGCTCAAGGTCGGCTGCCCGATCGTCGGCATCAACGACGGCGGCGGCGCCCGCATCCAGGAGGGCGTGGTCGCGCTGGGACTGTTCGCGGAGATCTTCTACCGCAACACGATCGCGTCCGGCGTGGTGCCGCAGATCTCGCTGATCATGGGGCCGGCCGCGGGCGGCGCGGTCTACTCCCCCGCCATCACCGACTTCACGCTGATGGTCGACGGCACCTCGCACATGTTCATCACCGGCCCGGACGTGATCAAGACGGTGACCGGCGAGGAGGTCACGTTCGAGGAACTGGGCGGGGCCCACGCGCACGCGGTCAAGTCCGGGGTCGCCCACTACCAGGCCCGGGACGAGGACGACTGCTTCGACTTCGCCCGCGAACTCCTGTCCTACCTGCCTTCCAACAACCTGGAAGAACCCCCGGTCGTCGCGCCGGCCGATCCAATGGAGGAGATCACCCCGGCCGACCTGGAACTGGACACGCTGATCCCGGACTCGCCCAACCAGCCCTACGACATGCACACGGTCATCGCGGGCGTGCTCGACGACGGCGAGTTCCTGGAGGTGCACGCCGGGTTCGCGCCCAACATCATCGTGGGCTTCGGCCGGGTGGCGGGCGCCTCGGTCGGCGTGGTGGCCAACCAGCCCATGCACTTCGCGGGCTCGCTGGACATCAACGCCTCGGACAAGGCCGCCCGGTTCGTCCGGACCTGCGACGCCTTTTCGGTCCCGGTGGTGACGTTCGTGGACGTGCCCGGGTTCCTGCCCGGCACCGGCCAGGAGTGGAACGGCATCATCCGGCACGGGGCCAAGCTGATCTACGCCTACTCCGAGGCCACCGTGCCCAAGGTCACGGTCATCACCCGCAAGGCCTACGGCGGGGCTTACGACGTGATGGGGTCCAAGCACCTGGGCGGGGACGTCAACCTGGCCTGGCCCACCGCGCAGATCGCGGTCATGGGCGCCCAGGGCGCGGTCAACATCCTGTACCGCCGCGAGCTGGCCGCTTCCGACGACCCGGACGCGGTCCGGGCCCAGCGGGTCACCGAGTACGAGGACACCCTGGCCAACCCGTACATCGCGGCCGAGCGCGGCTATCTGGACGCGGTCATCAAGCCGTCCGAGACCCGGGCCGAGATCACCCGGGCCCTGCGGTCCCTGCGCACCAAGCGCCAGACCCTGCCGCCCAAGAAGCACGGCAACATCCCGCTGTAGCGGGGCCGTGGCCGCCGAGGACTAGCGGTAGCAGGGCAAACGTAGTAGAAAGCAACCTAGGCACCAATCCGCTCCGGACCCCGGCGGCTGGTCACCAGCAGATCCCGGGAACGGCCGCGCCGGCCGCGGAGGAGCGCGATATGAGTGAGCCGGCTGTCCGGGCCTGCCGGTCACGCCATCGTGCCTTTCCCTTGATCTTCCCCGGCTCAGTCGGGCCTGCTGCCGTGCGCTCCCCGCGCCGGCGCACCGTACCCTGGGCACCGTCAGGTACCCGGCGGGGGGGAACCTGCCTGCCGCGCACCCACGGGGATTTTGGCGTGCGCGGCAGGCGGGGAGGGGATCCGGATGATCACGGGCGCACGGGTGGCGGCCCGGAGCGAGCGGCCGGGATGCTGAGTTCCCCGGTGGCGACGGCCGCGGCCACCTCGGCCAGCTTGAGGTTGTTGACGCGGGCGTAGCCGCGCAGGGTCGTGAACGCGTCTTCGATGCTCACCTGCAGCCGTTCGGCCAGCACCCCTTTGGCCTGCTCGATCACGATCCGGCTATTCAGCGCGACCTGCAGCTGCTCGCTGACCACTTCCTGGCGGCGGATGGCCCGCTCGTGCAGGATGCCGATCGTGGCCACGTCGGCGAGGGCCTGGCCGAGCTCGGTGGTTTCGTCGTCCAGCGGGCCCGGCAGGGCCGAGAACAGGTTGAACGCGCCGACGGCCTGCTGGCGCAGCCGCATCGGCATGGCGTGTACCGCGGTGAACCCGGCGCCCAGGGCGGCCGGCGCGAACGCTGGCCACCGGCCGCCGACGGTGGCCAGGTCGGGGCAGGTCACCGTGGTCATCGTGCGGTAGGCGTCCAGGCACGGCCCCTCGTCGTTCTGCAGCTGAGACAGTTCGAGGATCCGGGCCTGCTCCGTCGAGGCCGCGACCAGGTTCAGGTGGCCCGCCGGATCGGCGAGCAGGATCCCGCAGGCGGAGACGCCGAGCAACTCGACTCCGTACTCGGTCAGCATGGCCAGGAAGTCGATGATGTCGAAGTCAGCGACCAGCGTGTCGGCGACCCGGACGAAAGCCCGCCACGCCCGGCTGTCCGAAGGGCTCATTCCCCATCCATCTCCTCGTTGTTGTCCGAACCGTCCACGTGGGGCTGCTCCCCAGTCTTCCCGGGGCCAACCCCATCCGGGAAGCCATCGCGGCCACCGGCGAAAGAAAGGCGCCGGCCGACCACGTCCGCGGCCAGCTGCCCGATGGGGCGGCCATCGGCGTACGCGCTGGCCCGCAACGTCACCAGCGCGTCGGTGACGGAGATCCCGAGCTGGACGGAGATCATCCCGGCCGCCTGGTGCACCTGAGCCCGCCGTCCGGCAAAGGACGAGCCGATCAGCTCGGCCGAGCCGGGGGTGAGGCCACCGCGGTCGTCCAAGGCCAGAACCATGGCCGCATCCGCGTACAGCAGCACGGTGTCCAGCTCTTCGCGGGTCACTTCTCGCGCCCGCTCCCGGTACAGGCACAGCACGCCGAACCGGGCCGCACCCGAGCCCACCGGGACCGCGAAGACCGAAGCCATCCCGCACGCCAGCGCCACCGGGGCAAACTCCGGCCAGCGGGCCTGCGACCCGGCGGAGCTCAGGTCGGCGCCCAGCACCGGGCCGTTGCCCCGGGCCGCCTCGACGGCCGGCCCTTCACCCAGGGTGGACTGGAGGTCGGTCAGCTCGTCACCGCGCGGGCCGGTAGCGAACACCGGCTCGTAGGGCCGGTGGTCCGAGGCCAGCAGCAGGGCCGCCTCCGCACCCAGCGCCTCCGCGCACGCGATGACCGCGTGCCGGATCGCCACCGAGACTCCTTCGTCGCGAGCCAGGGAGGTGATCGACAGCCACACGCCAACGGCGCGTGCCGGCACGGCGAGGTCCTCTCTGCCACAGGAGACGGCGGTAACCGCTTCTCCAGAGCGTCACCTCGCGCCATCAGAGCGCGCGTCGCATCGTGACAAAGAGACTGTGACCTTCAGCCGAAAGGACGGCTGCCTCTAGCCAACTGCAGCGCACTCAGCCTAGACCACCGGGAAACGAACGCCGGCCGGCCCGGCCGCGGGTTGGCTCAGGCGAACTGCTGCTGGCCCAGGACCGACAGCAGCTCGAGCTTGTCGTAGCCCTCGGTGTGCGGCGGGGCGGTCAGGACCAGCAGGAGCTGGGACTGATCCTCGGTGAACAGCGCCTGGCAGTCCAGCTCGATCGGGCCCAGCTCGGGGTGCACGAGGATCTTGTGGTCGGCGAAGCGCTGGGCGACCTCGTGCCGGTCCCACAGCGCGGTGAACTCGGGGCTGGCCTTCTGCAGGGCGCGGACCAGGTCACCGGCGGCGGACCTGGGGCCCATCAGGCCGTAGGCGGCGCGGAGGTTGGCCACCTGGGCCCGGCTCTGGCGCGGCCGGTCGTCCTCGGGGTAGATCAGCCGCTCGGCCGGGTCGGTGAACCAGCGGTAGATCTCGCTGCGGGCCAGGCCGGTGTGCCGGGACCGGTCGCCGAACAGGGCCACCGCCAACCGGTTCTGGACCAGGACCTCGCCCAGGCTGGACAGGATCATGGCCGGGGTGTCGTCCAGCCGGTCCAGCACCCGCATGAGCGCCGGGGCCACGTGGCTGGCCGCGGTGACCGCGGCGGGCGGGTTGTGCCCGGCCACCCGGAACAGGTAGTCACGCTCATCGCTGGTCAGCCGGAGCGCCCGGGCCAGCGAGGCCAGCATCTGCGCGCTGGGCTGCGGGCCGCGCCGCTGCTCCAGCCGCGTGTAGTAGTCGGTGGACATCAGGGCCAGCTGCGCGACCTCTTCGCGCCGCAGCCCGGGGGCCCGGCGGCGGACACCGGCGGGCAGCCCGACGTCTTCGGGCTGCAGGGCTTCGCGGCGGTGCCGCAGGAAGCCGGCCAGGGCTGCTCGGTCCATGTCTCCATTATCGGCCCATGTCAGGCCGCAACCAGGGATCGCCGATCCCCCGATAACCGCTCTCTGCCCGGGCCGCCCAGGTCCGGGCAGCATGGAAGCATGAACATCTCCGGGAACACGATCTTCATCCCCGGCTCCACCAGCGGCATCGGCCTCGCGCTGGCCCTGGCGCTGCAGGCCCGGGGCAACACCGTCATCGTCGGCGGCCGGCGGGCCGACCGGCTCGAACAGGTCAGGGCCGAGCACCCCGGTCTGGACGCCGTGGTCATCGACACCACCGACCCGGCCAGTATCACGGCCGCGGCCGAGCAGGTCCTGGCCCGGCACCCCGACCTGAACGTGCTGATCCCGATGGCCGGCATCATGCGGGTGGAGGACTGGCACAAGCCCGACGGCTTCCTGGCCTCGGCCGAATCGGTGATCGCCAGCAACGTGCTCGGCCCGATCCGGCTGATCGCCGCGTTCATCGAACACCTCGAGGCCCAGCCCGCCGCCACCATCGTCACCGTGTCCTCCGGCCTGGCCTTCACGCCGCTGGCCGCCACCCCCAGCTACAACGCGGCCAAGGCCGCGGTCCACATGCTCAGCGAGTCGATCCGCCTGCAGTACGCGGACACCAGCGTGCAGATCATCGAGCTGGTGCCGCCGTCGGTCCGCACCGAACTGCTGCCCGGCCAGCAGAACAACGAGCAGGCCATGCCGCTGGACGAGTTCATCAGCGAGGCCGTGGCCCTGCTGGAGTCCCAGCCCGAGGCCAGGGAGATCCAGGTCGAGCGGGTCAAGTTCCTCCGCTACGGCGAGGCCCGCGGCGACTATGACCAGGTCGTGGCCACGCTCAACAGCTCCGACCCGCACGGGAAGTAGCGCCACGAGCGACCCCGAGTTCATCGTCATCACCGGGCCCTCAGCGGCCGGGCCCGGTGGACTGGGAGCCGGGGCCGGTGAAGTAGCGCCGTCCGGCGGGGGTGATCCAGCACATGACGCCGGGACTGGGCTGGTCGAGCCGCCAGCCCTGGGACTGTTTACAGCGATGGTGGTGACGGCAGAGCGGTCCCAGGTTGCATTCGCAGGTCGGGCCGCCCTGGTCATGAGGCACTGTGTGGTCCAGGTCGCAGCGCGCGGCGGACTGGCCGCAACCGGGCGCGGTACAGGTCGGCGTGCGAGCCATGATGAGGTGCTGGAGGAAGCGGCTGGGGTGGTAGCCCGGCTCCTGGTGGCGGTGATCGCAGCTACCGCGGGCCAGCGGGCTGATGCTGATGGCGAGGCCACCCGGTGCGGGCTGGGTGAAGTCGGGTGGGTGGCCGGGGATGCATCCGTGCCCCATGGCTTGCCCGTCGGCACCGGTGACGGTCACACAGAAACGGCTGGCCGGGTGCCCGGCCGCCAGCGCGGCCAGTTCCCGGGCCAGGGCGGGGTCGACGGGGCCGTACCCGGCTACGTGGCCAGGCTGGTTGCCCAGCCCGAGGTGGGTGACCAGCGGCACGGTCAGCGTGACCCGGGCGGCCAGCGACGACGGGGCATGGGGGCTGGGCGTCGCGGCTGGGCTGGGCGCGGCGGCTGGGCCGTGGGGAGTGGGCTGGCTGGGGGTGGAATCCTGACCGAGCAGGACATCCAGGTAGGCGCGGGCGCGCAGTTCCTCCAGCGAGCCGGGCAGGCCTGCCCGACGCAGAGCCAGGGCCTGGTCGGTCAGGCGCTGGTCGGCGGCCAGCACATCAGCGGGAGGCAGGCCGTAACCGGCGAGCGCGGCGGTCCCAGCGTCTTCTTGCCAACGGCGCACCCGCGGGTCCTTCTGTGCCTCTTCCCGCCGCCGGGCCGCGGCCTCCGGATCGGTGGCCAGCACGGCGCGGGTCACCGCCGCACGCAGTTGCCCGGTCGTCTGCTGACCGGCCCGGGGCAGGATCTGTGCTTCGGTGGCACGGGCCTGCTCGTCGGTCAGGACACGGGTGGACTCGGCGATCAGGCGGGCCTTGGCGCGATCGAGGATGCCTTCTTGCAGGGCCTTGGCGGTACCCGGCAACCGGGTAGCCAGATCCAGGGCCAGGTCCTGGCAGGCGCCAGCAGTCCGGCTGGTCAGGGTCAGGGCAGCGGCAATTTCATCGGAGATGAACTCGCTCAGCTGGGCCGGGAACGTTCCGGGGGCGGCGGCCGGGGTGCCGTCGGCGGGACGGCGGCGGGCCAGCTCCGCGACCGCGGTCAGCAGGCCGGAGGCGCACCAGGACTCCAGCTGGTGCCAGGCCCGCAGCACGCCGATCAGCTCGTCATCGTCCAGCTCGGCCAGCCGGCCGCCGCGGGTGGCGGCATCAGCCAGCCCGGCCAGCGAGCCGCTGGGCGCGCTGGCGTCCAGCACGGCGCCGGACTCAAACCACGAACCGGATCGCGGTGGGTCCGCCACCGAGCGGGGCATGAACCCCGCCGCCAGACTCTCACCCGCGGCCGCGGCGGCACGCCGCTGCCGTTCCGCATTAACCTGGTCGAACAACTCCCGGATGGGCACATCGGTATATTCGGGCGGGATGGTGGACTCGGCCGGAGG
>DASXMW010000002.1:0-12499 GCA_036495425.1 Streptosporangiaceae bacterium
AGCCCGTAGGCGATGACCACGATCGCGGCCGCGGGCAGCCCGAGCCACGGCCGCAGCGCGATCTGCAGGATGTACACCGACGTGCAGGCCAGCGGGAGCATCCAGGACGTGCTGTCCATGATCAGGACGTCCGGGACCAGGTGCTGCTGGGCCAGCGCCAGGGCCGCGATGACCGCGGTGTCGGCCAGGACCAGGGCCACCGTCAGCCCGGACCGCCGGACCGACCAGGTGAAGAAGGCTGACCACAGACACAGCAGGGTCAGCAGCGCGCCCAGCCACCAGCCGGAGATCTGCCCGGTGGCGGCCAGCACGGCGACCGCGGTGAACAGGACCGCGCCGCCGAGGCGGAGGGCGATCGCGTACCAGCCGGCCAGCCGGTGCAGGGCGCGTTCAGACGGTCCTGCTAACGGCGGGCGGCGCGGCTGGAAGCGCCGCCCGGCGGGGAGCGGAATCCGCTCCCGGACGGAATCAGCTGCCGATTCCACCGGACCAGTATGCGGCAGTTACCGGCCAGAGGTGAGCCCGGCCACGATGTCGGCCGCTGGCTGCCGCTGTTTCATGAGCGCGACATCCTGCCGGCGAAGTACGCGATCACGTCGTCGTTGCGGGCGCCGGCCGGTCCCAGCCGTGGAACTTGGCGGAGTCGCCCGCTTCCCAGGCCTCGCGCAGCCCCGGGGTGGCCAGGTCCCAGTCCGGGCGGATCTCCTGGGTGACCTCGCGCAGGTCGCGCCACAGGTCGTAGAAGGACGGGCGGCCCCAGAACCAGTAGCCGTTGTAGATGCGGTGGATGACCAGGCCCGGCTTGAGGACCAGGGTGTGCGGGATCATCGGGTTGTGCTCGGGGTCGGTGTACTCGGCGATGTCCAGGTCCTGCTGAACCGTGCGCCCCGGATCGGACAGGAACGGCCACTGGGCCCCGGTGGAGGCCCGGAACTCCTGGGACGAGTGGTGATCGTCGGTGGAGATCGTCGCCACCTGGGTGTAGGCCACCGCGATCTTCGGGTAGTTGGCCGCCAGCTCCAGGTGCTGCTGATGCTCTTTGGGGCAGTAGTTGCCGCGGGCCAGGATCAGGATCAGCGGATCGCGGCCCTGAAGCTCGCTGAGCGAGCGGACCGTGCTGGTCTGGTCCGGGAGAGCGTAATCGGGGAAGACCCCGCCCGGCCTGATGTCGGAACGCATCGGATGACCGCCTTTCACAACTGTCTGCGCAGTGTTTGCCTGGTTAGGGGACGCGGGCCCGCAGGAACGCGCCGATCTGGCCGGTGGCCTCGGCGGCCTCGGGGGTGCCGAGCATGATCGGGTACACGTGGGGCAGGCCGTCGCCGACGTGCAGCGTGACGTCGACGCCGGCCTGGGTGGCGGCCGCGGCCAGGCGTTCGGAGTCGCTGAGCAGCACGTCGGCCGTGCCCACCAGCACCAGCAACGGCGGCAGCCCGGCCAGCGGGGCGAACAGGGGCGAGGCCAGCGGCGTCCTGGGGTCGGCCCCGGCCAGGTAGCCGGCCGCCAGCTCACCGAGCAGGGCCGGGGTGGAGATCGGATCCTGATCGGCCCGCTCGGTCATCGAGGCCCCGGAACTGGTCAGATCCACCGTCGGGGACATCAGGACCGCGGCCGCGGGCAGGGCGCCTCCGCTGTCACGGGTCGCCACCAGCAGGGAGACGGCCAGCCCGCCGCCGGCCGAGTCCCCGGCCACCGCCAGCGACGTCGCGCTCAGGCCCTGGCCGGTTCGGAGCCAGCGCCACACGGCCAGGACGTCATCGATGGCGGCCGGGAAGGGGTGCTCGGGAGCCAGCCGGTACTCCGGGAATAGCACCCGCATCCCGCTGGCCCGGCCCAGCCGGGCGGCCAGTTCGCCATCGCTGGCGACCGACCCGAACTCGAACCCGCCGCCGTGCAGGAACAGCAGGACCCGGCCGGGGTCGGCGCCGGGGGCGGCCAGCCAGTGGGCCGGGACGCCGCCCGCGGTCACCGCGGTCACCTGCACATCGGCCGGCACCGGATGGGGAAAGCCGCCCGGGGTGAAGCCGGCCCGGCGCTCGGCCAGCGTCGGCGAGGTGTCGCCGGCACTCGCCCGTTGCTGTTTCCGCAGCATTTCGATCAGGTCCTGCATGGCCTGGCTCGGCATGCCACCACCATCGCACACGCGGGCCACGATCACGCCCGCGGAACCCCCGGCCGCCGCCCTGGTGGACGGGCGGGCACCGGGGCAGGGGGCACGGTGGCACGGTGGCATCATCGTTGGGGCTCATCGACTGCTCCCATCATCAGTGACCAGAGCGGCCGGGTGGGAGCCACGGGCAACAGGGAGGCGCCGTTCATGCGCGGGCTGCCGGGCAAGCGTGTTCTGATCAGCGGGGGAAGCAGCGGGATCGGCCTGGCCACGGCCCAGCGGTTCCTCGAAGAGGGGGCCCGGGTGGCCATCGGCGGCCTGGACCCGGCCGAGGTCTCCGGCGCCGTGGCCCGGCTGCGCCCGTACGGGGAGATCAGCGGGCTGGCCGGCGACGTCAGCCGCCAGCCGGACGTGGCTGGCCTGATGGCGGCCGCGGCCGGCGCGCTGGGCGGCCTGGACGTCCTGATCAACAACGCGGGCACCGCCCGCCGGGACCCGTTCCTGTCGATGACCGCCGAGGCCTGGGACCAGATACTGGCCGTGAACCTGCGCGGCATGTTCCTGGTCGCCCAGGCGGCCGGGCGCCTCATGGCCGATCAGGGCACGGGCGGGGTGATCGTCAACATGTCCTCGACCAACGGGATCGCGGGCGAGGAGGACTTCGCCCACTACAACAGCTCCAAGGGCGGCGTCCTGCTGCTCACCAAGACGATGGCGGTGGAGCTCGGCCCCCTGGGCATCCGGGTCAACGCCTTGTGCCCGGGCTTCATCCACACGCCGCTCAACGACGCGATCGCCGAAGGCCAGACCGGCGACTTCCAGGAGCGGTACGCGGCGGAACGGATCCCGCTCGGCCGGTCCGGCCGGCCGGAAGAGGTCGCCGCCGCCTACGCCTTCCTGGCCTCGGACGATGCGTCGTTCATCCACGGCACCGGCCTGGTCATCGACGGTGGCCAGCTGGCCGTGATGTGAGGGGTCACTGGACGACGGACCACACGAAGGTGGCCGTGCCGGAGACTCCTTCCGTGTCGGTCGCGGTCACGGTCACGGTGTAGGTCCCGAGCGTGCTGCTGGAACCCGAGATCGTGCCGTTCGAGGCGATGGTGACGCCGGGCGGCAGCCCGGTGGCGGTGAAGGTGAGGGTCTGGGCCGGGTTGGAGTCCTCGGCCTGCATGGTGAACGAGACCGCGGCCCCCCGGGGGCTGCTGTAGCCGAACGGATTGACCACCCCGACGGTCTCGGCGCCGGGCACGCCCGAGTTCGGGGTGACGTTGGCGCTGACCGCCGTGTTGGCCAGGGAGACGCCCGCACCCGCAGCGCCCGCGGCGACCTGGCCGGTCAGCGTGTGGGCCAGGCTGGCTGAGCCGGTCAGCGGCAGGCTGGCCGAGGAGTCGCCGACCGCGATCGAGTAGGAGCCGGCCTGCGCCTCCCAGGCGTTGTCGGCCGGCGACCACGAGGCCAGGTCGTGGACGGTGAGCGGGAAGGACACGGTGGTGCTCGCGCCCGGGTTCAGCGACGCCCGCGCGAATCCCGCCAGCTGGTGCGGCGGGTCCTGGCTGGCGGCCGGGTCGCCGACGTACAGCTGGGCCACGTCGGCGCCGGCCACCGATCCGGTATTGGTCATCGTGGCCGTCACCGTCGCCTGACCGTCGGCGTTGAACGCACCGACCTTCAAATTGGAAAAAGCGAACTTCGTGTACGAGAGCCCGGACCCGAACGGGAACAGCGGGGTGATGTTCTGCGACTGGTACCAGCGGTAGCCGATGTTCACGCCCTCGCTGTAGGTCGTGCCGGTCGAGGTGCCCGGCCACTGGGCCGTGGTCTGCGCCGGGACCTGGCTGAGACTGGCCGGGAAGGTGACCGGCAGCTTGCCGGACGGGTCGACGGTGCCGAAGATCAGCGCGGCCTCGGCGGCGCCGGTCTTCTCCCCGCCGTACCAGTTCTCGAACACGCCGGCCACCGAGCTCAGCCAGGGCATGACCACCGGGCCGCCGCTGTTGATGACCACGACGGTGTTCGGGTTGGCCGCGGCCACGTCCGAGATCATCGTCTCGTCGGCGCTGGGCAGGTCGAGCGACTTCAGGTCGCTCTCCTCGCCCTCCGGGAGGCTGACGACCACGATCGCGTCGGTGGCCGCCTGGGCCGCGGTCACCGCCTGCGGGATGTCGGCGGTGCCGTTGTCGTCGCCCGCGGTGTAGGTGACCTTGACGTTCGGCCCGGCCGCGTTCTGGATCCCGGTCAGCGGCCAGACCGCGTTCGAGCTGTCGACCCCGCCGCTGCCGCCGCCGGCGATCTCGACCGCCGCGCCGCCGTCGGTGCCGATGACCGCGATGGACTCGCTGCCGTTCGGGTTCAGCGGCAGCAGGCCGTTGTTCTTCAACATGACCGTGCCCTCCTCGCCGAGCTGCAGCGCGGTCGCCTGGTGGGCGGCGGTGGTGACGGTGGCAGACAGTGCACCGGACGACGGGTTGTCGAACAGGCCGAACGCGAACATCTGGGTCAGGATCCGGGCCACGGCCGCGTTGAGGGTGGCCTGGTTCAGCGTGCCGTTGGCCAGGTCAGCGGCCACGTCGCTGGCATTGGAGAACGGCATCGCGATGTCCATGCCGCCCACCAGGTCGGCCACGGCGTTGCCGGCCGCGCCCCAGTCGGAGACGACGAAGCCGCCGGAGTTGGCCTGCTGGTCGAGTCCGTTCTCCAGCATGTCGGCGTTGGCGCAGGAGGGGGCGCCGTTGACGACGGCGTAGGAGCACATGAACGAGGCCGGCGCCGACTGCTCGGTGGCGGTCTGGAACGGGGCCAGGTACAGCTCCTCCAGGGCCTTCTGGCTGACGGTCTCGTTGTTGCCGCCGTTCGGGTACTGCTCCTGGTCGTAGGCGGCGACGTGCTTGACGTCGGCCATCACGCCCTGGCTCTGCAGTCCCGCCACCTCCGCCGCGGTGATCTGGCCGGCCAGGTACGGGTCCTCGCCGTAGGTCTCATAGGTGCGGCCCCAGCGCGGGTCGCGGACGAGGTTGGTCGTGGGGCCGAGCGAGATGTTCACGCCCTTGCCCGCGAACTCGGTGCCCTTGGCCGCGCCCTCCTGCTCCACCAGCGCCGGGTCCCAGGTCGCGGCGGCGTTCTCGCCGTCGGGGAAGGCGGTCACGCCGCCATTCCCGTCACCCACCCCGGACGGCCCGTCCTCCATGTTCAGCGGCTTGATGCACAGGTTGGGGATGCCGTTGACCTGGCCGATGTACGACGAGCCGCCGTCGCCGGAGGCCAGGGTGACCTCTTCGGACTGGTCCATGGTGTCGAGCACCTGCTGGACCCGCTGGGCGACCGGCGCGGTGGAGCCGGCCCAGGGGCAGGTTCCGTTGCCGCCGTTGCCGTTGCCGCCGGTCACCGGCGGCGTGGTGGTGAGCCCGTAGACGTCGAACTCGAAGATCGAGTAGCCGAACTGGGTGGCCCGCACCGTGCCGTACATGCGGATGTAGCGGGCGGTGGTGGAGATGGGGAACGTCTGGTTCCCGCCCGTGCCGGTGGTCGTGGAGTAGACCGTGGTCCAGGTCGAGTTGTCGCTGGACACCTGGATCTGGAACGCCGTGGCGTACGCGGCCTCCCAGAGCAGGCCGACGCTGCAGATGTCCTGCTTGGAGCCGAGGTCGACCTCCAGCCACTGCGGGTCGGTGGCCGCGCTGGACCAGCGGCTGCCCGGGTTGCCGTCGGTGGCGCCGGGCGCCGGGTAGTCGGTGGCGTCTTGGGTCGATGAGGCCGTGGTCGGCTCGTCCAGCGCAAGGTCCTGCGTGCCGCAGTACTCGGTCGGCCCGGTGCCGCCCGTGCCTCCGCCGCCACCGCCGCCCGAACCCTGGGTGATGGCCAGGAAGTGGAAGTTCCAGCCGTTGGAGTCCTGGTCGACGGTGAGCGTCTGCGTGCCGGCGGGCAGGGTCACGCTGGCGGTGACCGTGGCCCAGGTCTCGTATCCGCCGGTGTTCGGCACGGCGACCGGCCCGGTCAGGTTGGTGCCGGACGAGCTGGCGAGGTGCAGCGCGTCGGTGACCCCGTACGGCGAGGCGACCCGGAAGCTGACCGTGTAGATCCCCGAGGTGGCCACGTTGACGGTGTAGCTGAACCACTGCCCGGCCGTGGTCCAGCCGATGTCGTAGGCGCCGCCGGCCGCGCTGGTGCCCTGGGTGTCGGCCGTGCTCTCGAGGTCGACGCCGTCGGAGCGATAGCCGTTGGCGCTGCCGTTGGCGGAGGTGACGTTGTAGGCCACGCCCTGACCGCCGGTGTCGTAGTTCGCGGCCTCGAGGGTGCCGGGTACGGCGGCCGGCGTTCCGCCGAAGGGCTGGTCGGTGGTCGAGCCCCCGGAGCCGCCACCGCCGCCGCTGCCTGAGTTCAGGCTGAACGCCATGAAGTGGAAGTTCCAGCCGTTGGAGTCCTGATCGACGGTGAGCGTCTGCTGACCGGCCTTCAACGTGATGCTGGCCGTGACCGTGGCCCAGGTCTCGTACCCGCCGGTGTTCGGCACGGCGACCGGCCCGGTCAGGTCGGTGCCGGACGAGCCGGCGAGGTGCAGCGCGTCGGTGATCCCGTAGGGCGACGACAGCCGGAAGCTGACCGTGTAGGTACCCGCCGTCGCGACGTTGACGGTGTAGTTGAAGGACTGCCCGGCGGTGGTCCAGCCGATGTCGTAGGCGCCGCCGGCCGCGCTGGTGCCCTGGGTGTCGGCCGTGCTCTCGAGGTCGACGCCGTCGGGCCGGTAGCCGTTGGCGCTGCCGTTGGCGGAGGTGACGTTGTAGGCCACGCCCGGCCCGCCGGTGTCGTAGTTCGCCGCCTGCACGGCGCCCGGCACCGCCGCGGCGGTGCCCCCGTAGGGGCCTTCGGTGGCGGCGACCAGGGCCGCGTGCGGTGCGCGGCCCGCATGAGCGCCGCCCGGGTGAGCGCCGCCCGCCACCGTCAGGCCAGCCAGCACCGCGAGGGCAAGAAATCCACGGCCGATGGGTCGCACACGCATGGCGTTCCCCAAACTTCCACAAATTCATAACTTATGTTAAGTCGTGATTTAAGCACCGCCCTTCGGCGCGGTCAAGGGGTTCGGCGTGGTGTCCGGCGCGGTCAGGGGTTGGCTGAGAAAGGCACCCGCAAGCCGCTGACCTGGGAACTTACTGACCCGATCCGGCGGCGTGGCCATCGGCGCCGAGACCCAGCCGGTTGCGGACGACCTGGCGAGCCAGGTCCAGGACGGCGGGGCTGCCGTTCAGCACGAAGCTGGCGTCGGTGGCGAGGATGATGCCGTTCAGCTCGAAGGTCAGCTGGACCGGATCCTGGCTGGAGGAAAGCTCGCCCTGTTCGATGGCGGTGGTCACGAAACCGCGGATCAGGTCCACGAACCCGGCCTGGAAGGCGGCCACCGCCTCCTTGACCGGGCCGGGACGGGTGCCCATCTCCAGCACGGCCCCGGCAAAGAAACATCCACCCGGGAAGGTGCGGCGCTGCAGGTGCTCGAAGAAGGCCTCGCACAACGCCGCGACCTGGGCCAGGCCGGCCGGGGCGGCCAGGGCGGGCTGGACGACCTCGTCGGCGAAGATCCGCCCCGCCTCTTCCACGGTGGCCAGCTGGAGTTCCTGCTTGGAGCCGAAGTGCGCGTACAGGCCGCTCTTGCTCATGCCGATCGCGGCGGCCAGGTTCCCGATGGACAGGCCCTCCAGCCCGTCCACGGTGGCCAGCGACGCGGCGGCGCGCAAGATCGCGCTGCGGGTGCGTTCCCCGTCGGCGCGTGGGCGCCGCTCGGTGCGCTGTGCGGGCTGGGCGGGCTGGGCGCGCGTTTTCGGTTCGGTTGTCTCGGTCATCGCTCTTGACAAGATAGCACGATCGTTCGTACTTTCACTTAGAACGAACGATCGTGCTAACTAAGGAGAGAACCATGGCGGGGAAAGCAGTGATCAGCCTCAGCACCGGCCTGGAAGATGCGGAAAAGGTGACCGTGGCGTTCCTGGTCGCGGTGGGCGCCGCCGAGTCCGGGCGGCCGACCCTGATGTTCCAGGCCAAAGAGGCCGTGCGGCTCGCGCTGGACGGAGTGGCGACCGGTGTGGCCTGCGACGGCTGCCCGTCCCTGCCGGACCTGCTGGCCCGGTACGAGAAGGCGGGCGGCCAGCTCATGGTCTGCCCGATCTGCTTCAACGCCAAGCAGCTCGACCCCAGCGGGCTGCTGCCCAACGCCGAGCTGGCCGGCACCGTCCAGCTGTGGGAGTGGATCGGCGACGAAGGCGCCACGACCTTCAGTTACTGACCTCGGGCCGCGCCGTTACTGACCTCGGGCCGCGGCTCCAGCGGCGGTCTGGCCCCGCGGCCGGCCAGGTCTGGGACAAGATCCGGGAGGGGCATTCCACCCCGCAGTGGGGGCTGCTGCCCGGGCCGGGCACCGCCCAGGTCTACGTCTACCCCGGCGCCCGCGACGGCCGCCTCATCGCCGACGTCGTCCGCCTCGGCAAGGGCCACACCGAAGGCCTCGAGCCGCACATCACCGAGAAGCTGATCACCATGATGGTGGCCGCCCCCGGCGGCAAACGGCAGGTGGTCTCCGGCCTGAAGATCCGCTGTCGCCGGCCGGTTGTTACCGGGCCGCCCGGTCCCAGATCCCGAAGGCGTTCGGCAGCTTGGTCATCGTCGGCTCCAGGTCCGGGCAGTGGCGGGCCAGTACCGAGCGCATCGTGTTGTCCGCGATCCACGTCATGCCCTCGGGGGTGTAGACCTCATCGGTGAAGGAGTCGGTGAAGAACCGGTCGCTGTTGAGCCGCCGGGAGGCCATCAGGATGAAGATGCGGAACGCCGTGTCGCTGAAGGCGAAGCCCTCCGGCAGATCCTCGGCCATGAGGCCGGGGATGAGGTCGAGGTCTTCGATCCTGCCGCCGTACACGTCGTGCAGTTCCCTGGCCCAGGCCCGGTTGCTGGTCACCTCGTCGAAGGTCTGCGGCACGGACATGTGCAGCAGGCGGCGGAACTCGCAGTACCGCGGCACCCCCAGCTCACGGCAGCGCAGGATGTCCAGGGCCGCCATGTCCATGTGGGCGCCGTTGTCGGGCCGCCTGAACATCTGCAGCCCGTGCGGGAAGTTGTGCAGCGTGACCAGTCCCGGGTTCATCGTGCCGAAGGTGTAGAGGATGTCGGTCAGCCGCTGGCCGCGCAGAATCGGGACGGCCTGCGGGCCGGTCAGGTCGGTGAAGGAGCGTGGCCCGAGGGTCGCGGTGTCGTCGCGGGCCGACCGGAAGTCGAAGTCGTCCGGGATGAGCGGGTGCATCCGGTACACGGCGACGAACTCTTCGGTGAGGGCGTACGGCACGCCGAAGTCCTCGGTCTCGGTGCCGGGGATGCCGCGCAGTGCCTCGTTCTTGGAGATCTTCGCGACGAAATCGTGCAGTTTCGGCCCGGCCAGGCCCCACCAGTTGGCGTACAGGCCCTCGACGGCCGTGGGGTGGGCCGTGACCGAGGGTGTCCATTCCACGGTGTGGATCTTGGCGATCAGCGCGCAGGTGACCAGCCGGGCCTTCTGGAACAGCGTCTCGTCGTCAAAATCCGGGTGGGCCGCGGCGAGCATGGTGGCAATGCTGTTGTGCTCCAGCGAGAAGAGCGTCTGCATGATGCCCAGCCCGAGCCAGAAACCGGGCATGAGAGCCGGATTGTCCCGGGGGTCGGGCGGGACCGGCGGCAACCCGTCGACCACCCGAAGCCGCCCGCCCGTGCCTTCGCGGAGAAATCGCTGCTGGGCCAGGTCGTTGCCGTAGATCGAGGATCCGTCCCACCAGTGGGTGTTCACGTTGAGGTGGGTCGGAGGCAGCGCCGAGCCCGCCGGAGTGGTCGGGTCGGGTGCCACGCGCATGACGGTCACGGGCGGCGAGGGCCAGTCGTCGCCGTTGACCGCGGGCAAGACCCACGGGTTCCCGGTCGGACTCGTGCCGTGCTTGATCCAGTCGTGCAGCATGAACTGCAGCCAGGCCGCGATGAGGGCGTTGCCGGAGGTGGCCGGGTTGAACGTGTCGCGGGTCATCAGCTTGAGGCTGATCTCGCGCGGGTTCGGCGCCATCATCCGGCCCTGATCGGGCCAGGTGTCATCCAGCGGCACGTTCCGCCCGAAGCGGGTGCCGGCCATCCCCATCTCCGGGTGCTCCGGGTCGTTCCAGCTGCCGTCCGCGGTCCGGGCGGTCAGGTACGACGCGTCATACGGCGGCGGCTGGACCGGGTCAACTGACGGCAGGCGGGAGGTGTCGAACAGGTTCTTCTGCCGGAGCGTGTCGCGAATGCCAATCAGCTCAGCCAGGCCCGCGATTTCCGGCAGCCGGTACCACGGGTGCCTGACCGCCACCTTGTCCGTGATCTCGTCGTAGAGACGCCTGACCAGGCCGGGCCGATCGGGCCCATCGGACGTGCTGACCCCCCGGGGCGGTTCAGCGGCTGAATTCATGGCTGCTCCTTCCCTCGCCTCGTAAGGGACGGAGGAGCCAGCTTGGCCAGTTGATACAGCTGCCAGCGGCCGGCCTGCTTCGTCAGTGGTACGGGTGATGCGGGATGGGGGCGTCGTTGAGCTGCTGGTCGAGGTCGACCAGAATCGCGTCGCCTTCGACCTTGCAGGCGTACACCGGGAGCTGGGGCACCTCGGGAATGCCGACCGAATTACCGGTGCTCAGGTCGAACCGTGAATTGTGCGAGGCACAGACCAGGGTGTCGTCGTCCTGCACGGTGCCCTCATGCAGCGGCTGCTGCTGGTGGGTACAGGTGTTGTGCACGGCGCGGACGTCCTCCCCGTCCAGGCGGACCAGGCAGATCGGCTCCTTCAGCCCCTCGACGAACAGGGTCTCGCCTTCATCCAGATCATCGAGGTTGGCGACAATGACAAAGGCCATGGCTATTTCCTTCCGTTGGCGCGACGGCGCGGGGCAGGCTGGGAACCGCGGACTTCGATCCAGCCGTTGCGGGTCCGGGTGCGGATCACGGGCTGCGGCTGGTGGGACGGGCCCCGGCGGACGGAGCCGTCGGCCAGGCAGTACTGCGATCCGTGCAGCGGGCAGGTCACGGTCAGGCCTTCGACGGTGCCCCGGCTGAGCAGGCCGGCGGCGTGGCTGCACAGGTTGTCCAGCGCGTACAGAGTGCCGTCATGCCGGTACAGCAGAATCTGCCGCCCGTCGGCCAGCACGCCGGTCGGCACGTCGTCCGGCAGCTCAGCCTCTTCGGTCACCCGTACCCACCGCCGCGGGCCATCGGCCCCAGCGACCCGGTTGACCATGACCGCCTTGGCGAACACCAGGTGGCCACCCAGGTAGGCGGCGGCACCGGTGACGGCCAGGCTGGCCCCACCCAGCGCCTGGGCGGGGCGCCGGTGACCAGTCAGCCGGGCCGCCAGCGACACGCACTGCAGCCCGAGGGCCCCCGTGTTGAGCACCCCGTGGAACAAGCCGAGGCGGCGGTCTTCATCGTCGCTGACGGTCCAGTCGACCACGCCGGTGGCCGCGGTCGCGACCGCGGCCGCGATGCCGATCGCACTGAACAGGGCGGCTGGTTCCATCCCGCGCCGGGGAGCCGGGTCGCGGTCGGCGATATCCAGGATCAGGGCGCCGGTCCACAGCCCGATCGGCAGGTCACTCAGGGCCGGGTGCAGCGGATGCCCGGCCCACCGGCCACCGTGCATCAGCTCGATGACCGGGTGGCCCTGGTTCCGTTCGCGCCACGGCCCGAGCACGGCGGTCAGCTGGTCGTTCAGCGTGCGGATCCAGGCCCAGTTGTCGATGCGGGCCACCACGTCGTGATGCCAGTTCTCGGCCTGGGCCGCTGCGGACGCCGGCCGCGCGGGCTGGGCCGCTGGAGCTGAGCCGTCGGACTGGCCGGTGTCTGCTGACATGAAGTCCTCCGCGTGACATCAGCGAGTGCTCGATCCCTGGCAGATCCTCCAACGGCACCGGCCCGTTGTACAGGGCTGTCGCCGGGACGGCACCGTTTCCGGGGAGCGTATCCCGCCCGGGCTCGTGTCCCTGTTCCATGCTGAGACAGCTGGCCCGTGCGGCCGGGAGTTGACGCCTCAGCGGCCCGGTGCCGCCATCGGGTTCACCCCGTCCAGGTCCTGGCGCCGGACCCCGGATCGCGACCACCGTGATGACCAACGCCAAGCGCCGACTTCGGCGCGGTCAGTAGCCGTAACCGCCACCGGACCCGGCCGGGGGCATCGGGCTGCTCGGGGCCGCGTCGCTGGTGAGCTGAGCCAGGCCGGGACTGGCCACGAAGAAGTCCTGGACTCCCTGACCGGTCACCTGGCCCGCGTGATCGTCGACGAAGGTGTACAGCGGGTGGCCGTTGTAGGTGACGTGCTGGCCGTTGACGTCGTTGAGCACGCTGAGCCGGCCGCTCACGCCCGGGCCGGCG
>DASXMW010000003.1:0-19754 GCA_036495425.1 Streptosporangiaceae bacterium
CTTTGGCTTCGACCGGATCGGGGTCCTGCTCAGCGACGTGTACATCGCCGACCCGGACCCGGATCACGGCGGGGACGGCGCCGAGCACGGGGTCCGGCTGGAACTGCGGGTGCTGGACCGGGGCGAGCTCAAGGGCACCCAGTACTCGGCCCAGCCGATCTCGGTCGGCCAGCCCCTGTGGCGGGTCGACCTGCTGGAGACGGTCACGGGCGAGCCGGGCAGCTTCAACCGCACCCACCACCACCCGGTGTTCACCGGCTGGGAGCCCGGCCGCCGCACGTTCGACCGCGACCTGTCCCGGGATCCGATCCAGTGGCTGGCGGCCCGGCTGTCCGACCTGCCCGGCGTGCTCGAGGAGGCCGGCGTCGACCCCGACGTGGCCGGCCCCGGCGACGCCGACGCCGTCCGCCGCGAAGTCCCCGAGATCCTCCAGGCCACCGAGGAATTGCTGGGCAAGGTCCGCCGCGGCCAGGCCGGCAACCCACCCGCCGACCCGGCCCCCGGCTACGTCCGCGCCGGCTGGCTCTGAGCCGCCGGCGGCCCGGTTGTGCACACGTTTGCCGGCCAGCGGCCGGACCGTAACATCAGGCTGTCTCACATGACGTTAATCGCCGGCGCGGACGGGTTTAGGCTGAAGTCGTTCAGGTGGTGCAAGGGGGCATGTCTTGACCGCGGACCCATTGGCAGTCGGCTCCGTCGGGGTGCTGACGGTCGGCACACGCGGTCAGCATGGTCCCGGGGAAGTACGGATCAAGATCCGCGGCGGCTCGGAAACCTTCATCGCCTGGTCGGAAACTCCGCTGCCCCAGGGGGCCACCGTGCTCGTCACCGAATCCCGAGGGCGCCGGGCCCTCGACGTCATGGCCTGGGCCGGTGACCCGCTCGACGAGCTCGGCGACTACGGCGCCTAGCGGGGGCCATGCATGAGCCGGTCATAGGAGATGAAAGATGTTCGGATACCGCGTTCCAGCGCCGGATGAGGCCCTGCTGATCTCGGGGGGAAGGGCAGGGCGAAGCGGTGCGCCTTTCCGGGTCGTCACCGGGCACGGGGCCTTTGTCATGCCCGCCTTCCGCAAGGCGCGTTACCTCACGCTGAGCCTGCAGGAAGCGGAGGTCTCCGAGACCTGCGTGACCAAGCAGGGCATTTCCCTGAACGTACGGTCCGTGATCGCGTTCAAGGTCGGCAATGACGAGGAGAGCATCGTCAACGCCGGGCAGCGGTTCCTGTCCGACCAGGACCAGATGTCGATCCTGACCGGGCGGATCTTCGCCGGTCACCTGCGCTCGATCATCGGGTCGATGACCGTCGAGGAGATCGTCACCGAGCGGCAGAAGCTGGCCACCGAGGTGCTGGACGGCTCCAAGGCCGAGATGGCCACCATCGGCCTGACCGTGGACGCGCTGCAGATCCAGTCCATCGACGACATGGGGGCCGGCTACATCGCGGCCATGGCCTCGCCGCACAACGCGGCCATCCAGCGCCAGGCCAAGATCGCCCAGTCCCAGGCCGACCAGGCCGCGGCCCAGGCCGCGCAGGAGTCCCAGCGCCAGCAGGCCGAGTACGCCCGGCAGACGTCGATCGTGCAGGCCCAGTACAAGGCCGAGGTGGACAAGGCGCAGTCCGAGGCGGCCCAGGCGGGCCCGCTGGCCCAGGCCCACGCCCAGCAGGCCGTCATCGCGGCCCAGGCCGACCTGGCCCAGCGCCAGGCCGACCTGCGCCAGCAGCAGCTGCAGTCCGAGGTGGTCAGGCCGGCTCAGGCCGAGGCCGAGCGGGTCCGGATCCTGGCCAAGGCCGACGCCGAGCGGACCCGGATCCAGGCCGAGGCGGCCTCGTCCAACAACCGGGTCGCGCTCGACCAGATGCTGATCACCCAGCTGCCGCAGATCGTCAAGGAGGCGGCCGGCGGCCTGGCCGGGGCCAACGTCAGCGTGCTCAACGGCGCCGACGGCCTCGGCGAGATCGCGGCCGGGCTGGTCAGCCAGGGCCTGACCATCCTGGAGTCGGTCCGCCGCAGCGTCGGCGATTCCAACGCCAAGGACGCCCCGGCCAACGGGGCCGACCCCCGCCGCCTGCCCGCCGCGACCGACAACTCGAACCGGTGACCTTCGATATCTGAAAAAACCCGCATCTGAACAAACGGAGCCGCCGGCGGAAGGTCCCGCCCGCGGCTCCGTTCATTTTTTCATCGAAGGTCTGTTCCCCGGCTCACCCGCGGGCGCGGACATACACCGGGATGCCCTCCCGGGGCACCAGGCCGGGGTAGATGTTGGCCACGTCCATCGGCACCCGGACGCAGCCGTGCGACACCGGGTTCAGCGGCACGTAGGTGTCGCCGTGCACCGCGTACCCGCGGTAGAAGAACACCGGGTTGTACATCCGGCCCAGCGGCGAGGTGTGCCAGCCGTGCACCCGCCACGTGGTGTGGAAGTTACCGGTGGGGGTGCGCGCGTAGGAGCACCCGCTGTCGCAGTAGTAGTAGCCGCCACCGGAGGAGATGTGGCTGATGAGCACGGTCTTGTTGCTGTGGTACACGTACAGCACGTGGCGGCCCAGGCTGATCTCGACCCGGGTCGAGCCGCCGTGCCGGACCAGCGCCCTGGGCGCGCTCGGGTAGACCAGCTTCTTTTCCACCGGCCAGGTGATCTCACCGGAGGCGTGCAGGTTCTGGACCTCCTGGAAGGCCCAGACCGCCTCCTCGGTGTCCATCCCGAAGTGCCCGTCGGCCGAACCCGGGTAGTACCCGAGCTGCCTCAGCCGCCGCTGCAGCCGCTTGATGTCGGCGCCGTGCATGCCCATCTTCAGCGTCCGCGACGCCGGGGTGTAGCCACCCGCGGCCGCCTGGCCGGACGCGGCCCTCTGGCCGGGCGCGGCTGCCTGGCCGGGCGCGGCAGGCTGCGCGGGCGCGGTCGGCTGCGCGGGCGCGGCGTAGGCGGCCGCCGCCATCGTGCCGCTCAGCACGGTGCCGGTGACGGCGGCCGCGCTCAGGCCCAGCGCCCATCGCCGGCGCGCCGAATGGCCCTTCCGCAATTTCACCCGGACTCCCTTCGACAAGTCCCGAATTCGCCGCACTGCCCGCTCTGACCCATTTGCGAAATCCCATCCGGGCGGCGCCGGAATACACTCACTGCATATGACGTCCTACCCTCCTTAATGGTTGTGACGCGCTTAACCGCACCCGATGTCGGCCACAGCGTTATATTTCCGCGACATTCCCGAAGCCCCGCCCGCCGAAAGCCCCAGGCCAGCCCGCAGCCCGCTCGTACCCCAATCACCCGCCCCGCCCCAAAGGGGGCAAATGCGCATTCACCCCCACTCTTTCCGGGGTAAATGCGCATTCGCCCCCACGAGCCCGGCCAGCAGCGGGGGTCGGGTGAGGCTCAAGAGACCCAGGTGATGGTCCCGGGCCCCCGCCCCTCGGCTCAGCCCAGCCCCGGGCCCCCAACTCAGCCCTCAGCCCGGTCCCGGGCCCCCCAACTCAGCCCTCAGCCCGGCCCCGGGGCCCCCAACTCAGCCCTCAGCCCGGCCCCGGGCCCCCCAACTCAGCCCTCAGCCCGGCCCCCGGCTCAGGGGCCGCCCCCCCAGTTCGGCCTCCAGCCTCCCGGCAACGGATAGTTGACTTTATTGATCGAAAATAGCTAGATTTGGCAGGTCAGCGGTCATGTGGCGGCTGACCTGGAACTGAAGCCGTCGATGCTCCCGCCGGGCGGCCGGAGCCGCCTGCCCGGGACCCCGGCCCGTCCTTGACAGCTCTTCATTTGAAACGATCTGCTGAGGAACGGGTGACGTGAGAACAGTGGACCAGCGAGGGAGCTTCAGCGATGACGAATGAGCACGAGCACCATCACGACCCGACCTTCTACCGCTCGCCCGCCGAGGCCGCGGCCGCGCCGGCCGAGAAGCTGGCCTATCTCGCGACGTTCTCCCGCCCCGCCACCCAGCCCGACGCGCTGGCCGTGGTCGACGTGGACCCCGACTCGGGGACCTACGCCCAGGTCGTGGGGTTCACCGAGCTGCCCGACGTGGGCGACGAGCTGCACCACTTCGGCTGGAACGCCTGCTCCAGCGCGCTCTGCCCGACCGGGGACCACCAGCACGGCGACCGGCGCTACCTGATCGTGCCCGGCCTGCGGTCGTCCCGGCTGCACGTGTTCGACACCCAGCCCGACGCCTCCCAGCCGAAGCTGGTCAAGACGCTGGGGCCGGAGGAGCTTGGCAAGCGGGCCAACTACTCCCGGCCGCACACCATCCACTGCGGCCCGGGCGCGGTGTTCGTGTCCTGCCTCGGCGGCGGGGACGAGGAGGGCCCGGGCGGGGTCGCGCTGCTCGACCACACGACGTTCGACGTTACCGGGCAGTGGGAGGCCGACCGGGGCGACCAGTACCTGGCCTACGACATCTGGTGGCACGTCATGCAGGACGTGGCGATCACCTCGGAGTGGGGCACGCCGTCGATGATCGAGGACGGCATCGTGCCCGAGCTGCTGCTGGGCAAGAAGTACGGCCACCGGCTGCACTTCTGGGACATGAACACCCGCAAGAACGTGCAGACCATCGACCTCGGCGACGAGCACCAGATGGCGCTGGAGCTGCGGCCAGCCCACAACCCGGACTCGCTGTGGGGCTTCCTCGGCGTGGTGGTCAGCGTGGAAGACCTGTCGGCCTCGGTCTGGCTCTGGCACGAGAACCCGGACCGGACCGGCGAGCACGACCGCTGGACGGCCAGCAAGGTCATCACGATCCCGGCCGAGCCCGCCCCCGCCGAGCAGCTGCCGCCGCTGCTGCAGGGTTTCGGCGCGGTGCCGCCCCTGGTCACCGACATCGGCCTGTCCGTGGACGACAAGTTCCTGTACGTGTCGTGCTGGGGGACCGGCGAGCTCAAGCAGTACGACGTCAGCGACCCGTTCCACCCGCGCGAGGTGGGCTCGATCCGGATCGGCGGCATCGTCGGGCGCCAGCCGCACCCGTCCCAGCCGGACGTGCCGCTGACCGGCGGCCCGCAGATGGTCGAGGTCAGCCGGGACGGCAAGCGGGTGTACTTCACCAACTCGCTGTATGGCGCCTGGGACGACCAGTTCTACCCGGACGGCATCGGGGCCTGGATGGCCAAGCTCGACGTCAACCCGGCCGGGGGCATCGAGTTCGACCAGCGGTTCTTCCCGCAGGGCGACGCCTTCCGCGGCCGCCGCGTGCATCAGGTGCGGCTGCAGGGCGGCGACGCCTCCAGCGACTCCTACTGCTTCCCGTCGTAACCAAAAGGAGCACCCACCTTGTCAATCACCGATGAGCTTCTGGCCAACAACGAGCGCTACGCGGCCGACTTCAACGGCCCGCTGCCGATGCCGCCCGCGGCCGGCCTGGCCGTGGTGGCCTGCATGGACGCGCGGCTGAGCGTGTACGCGATCCTGGGCCTGGCCGAGGGCCAGGCGCACGTGATCCGCAACGCCGGCGGCGTCATCACCGAGGACGAGATCCGGTCCCTGGCCATCAGCCAGCGGCTGCTGGGCACGAGCGAGATCATCCTCATCCACCACACCGACTGCGGCATGCTCACGTTCACCGACGACGACTTCAAGGCCAGCATCCAGCAGGAGACCGGCATCAAGCCCGAGTGGGCCGCCGAGGCCTTCTCCGACCTGGACGAGGACGTGCGCCAGTCCATCGCCCGGATCAAGGTCAGCCCGTTCATCCCGCACAAGGAGTCGGTGCGCGGCTTCGTGTTCGACGTCGGCACCGGGAAGCTGCGCGAGGTCCAGTAGCCTCGCTGAGCAGCGAAGACGGCCGCCGCCGGTTTCCGGGCGGCGGCCGTCGCGTTAGCCTCGGCAGATGTGACCGCCGTACCCGCCACGACGTCCAGCGAGGACGTCGAGGGCCGCCCGCCCGGCGGCGACCGGCGGATCCTGCTGCTCACCGCGCTCTACTACACGCTGGGGGCGGCGGCGGTCACGCTCTGGCTGTGGCAGAACCCCGGCATCAGCACGGTGGCGGGCAACCCGAACGACGCCGACCAGTTCGCCTGGTTCTTCCGTTACGACGCGGAGGCCATCGCCCACGGCCACCTGCCGGCCCTGGTCACCACCGCGCTGAACGCGCCGCAGGGCGTGAACGTCATGTGGAACACGTTCATGCTGCTGCCCGGGGTGCTGCTGACCCCGATGACGCTGCTGGCCGGCCCCCAGCACAGCCTCAACCTGCTGATGACGCTGGGCTTCGCGGGCAGCGCGCTGGCCCTGTTCGCGGTGCTGCGGCGGTGGCAGGTGCGGGTGCCCACCGCCGCGGTGGCGGGCGCCCTGTACGGATTCTCCCCGGCCCTGGTGCACTCGGCCATCGGCCACTACGACCTGATGTTCGCGGTGCTGCCGCCGCTCATCGTCGACGCGGCCGTGCGCGTCGCCACCGGGCGGGCCGGCCCGGTCCGCGGCGGCCTGTGGCTGGGGCTGCTGGCCGCCGCCCAGCTGCTCACCGCCGAGGAACTCCTGCTCGACACGGCCATCGCCATCGCCCTGGCCGGCCTGGTGCTGGCCCTGAGCCGGCCGGGCGCGGTGCTGAGCCGGGTCCGGGGCACGCTGGCCGGCCTGGCCGTGGCCGCGGTCCCGGTGCTGGTCCTGTGCGGCTACCCGCTGCTGGTCCAGTTCTTCGGCCCACTGCACCAGCACGGCAGCGCGTTCGCCCCGGACTTCTTCAAGAGCGACCTGGGCGGCTTTGTGATCCCGTCCAAGCTGATGCTGTTCCACACCGCGGGCAGCGCCGCCTCCGCCGCCCACTACCAGGCCGGGGAACCCGAGTACCTGGCCTACCTGGGCGGCCCGCTGCTGCTGGTGCTGGCCGTGATCGCGGTGACCTGCTGGCGGCACCTGGCCGTCCGGGTCGCGGCGGTGACGTTCGCGGTGCTGGAGATCTTCTCGCTGGGCGGCACGCTGATGGTCGGCGGGTCCAGCCACCCCGGCATCCCGCTGCCCTGGCACTGGCTGGGGTCGCTGCCGCTGCTGGACGCGGTGCTGCCGGACCGGTTCTCGATCCTGGCCGACGGGTTCGCGGCCGCGCTGCTGGCGTTCGGGATCGACCTGTTCCGGGACCGGCCCTGGGTCACCCGGCGGTCCTGGGGGCCGGCCCTGGTCACCGCGGTGGTGGTGGTCGCGGTACTGCCGATCGTGCCCCGGCCGCTGCCGGCGACGGCGGCCGCGCCGCCGCCGCCCGGCTGGTCGGCGACCCTGGACGCGCTGCACCTGCCCGCGGGCGCGCGGGTGCTGGTGGTGCCGATCCCGTCCGCGACGTTCACCGAGCCGATGCGCTGGCAGGCCGACACCGGCTACGACATCGGCCTGATCGGCGGCTACTTCACCGGCCCGGGCCCACACGGCCAGGCCTACATCGACGGCGGCGTGTCCTCGCCGTCGGCCCTGTACCTGAACGTGCTGTGGGACGGCGGGGCGTTCCTCGAGGTGCCGTCCCGGGCCCAGATGGAGCAGCAGGTGGCCCAGTGGCGGCCGGCCGCGGTCCTGGCCGTCACCGGTCCCCGCTCGCCCCTGGCCAAGTACCTGACCGGGCTGTTCGGCCAGCCCACGATGCGGCACGGCGCCATCATGACCTGGAGACGTTAGCCTCGGCCTGTGCTTGCCTGTGGAATCGTGGCCGCGCTGGCCACCGTGGCCTGGATCGTGCTGCTGACCGGGCACGGCGGGTTCTGGCGCACCGATCAGCGGCTGCCCGCCGGGGCCGGGCCGGCCGACTGGCCCGCGGTGGTGGCGGTGGTGCCGGCCCGGGACGAGGCCGCGGTGCTGCCGGAGAGCCTGCCCACCCTGCTGGCCCAGGACTACCCGGGACGGTTCGCGGTGACGCTGGTCGACGACGCCAGCACCGACGGGACCGGCCAGGTCGCGGCCGGGCTGGGCGCGGGCGCCCGCTGGCCGGTGCGGGTGGTGGCCGGTGCGGCCAGGCCCCCCGGCTGGGCGGGCAAGCCGTGGGCCATGGCCCAGGGGGTGGCGGCGATCGCGGCCGACGACGCCGCCTACGTGCTGTTCACCGACGCCGACATCGCCTGGACCCCGGACGCCCTGCGGGCGCTGGTCGCCGCGGCCGAGGCCGACGGCCGGGTACTGGTCTCCCAGATGGTGCGGCTGCGGACCCGGACCGGCTGGGAGAAGGCCATCATCCCCGCCTTCGTCTACTTCTTCGCCCAGCTCTACCCGTTCCGCTGGGTCAACCGGCCGCGCGGGCGGACCGCGGCCGCGGCCGGCGGCTGCATGCTGGTCCGCCGGGACGCGCTGGCCGCGGCGGGCGGCATCGAGCCGATCCGCGACGCCCTCATCGACGACGTGGCCCTGGGCCGCCTGCTCAAGCGGCAGGGAGGCACCTGGCTCGGGCTGACCACCGCGATCCGCAGCGTCCGCCCCTACCACGGGCTGACCGACCTGTGGCAGATGGTGGCCCGTTCGGCCTACACTCAGCTGCGCTACTCGCCACTGCTGCTGGCGGGCACGCTGATCGGCCTGGCCTGGCTGTACGCGCTGCCGCCGGCCGCCACCCTGGCCGGGCTGATCGCGCTGGCGGCCGGGGTCACCGGGTCCGGGCCGCTGCTGTGCCTGGCGGCCGGCCTGGCCGGCTGGGCGGTCATGGCCGGCAGCTTCCTGCCCATGCTCCGGCTGTACCGGCTGTCGCCGCTGCGGGCCCCGCTGCTGCCCGGCATCGCGGTGCTGTACGCGGCCATGACCGCCGACTCGGCCCGCCGCCACTACGCGGGCCGCGGCGGCGCGTGGAAGGGCCGGGTGGAAATCCGGGAAAAGCCCGAGCCGCGGGAAGAAGCACGCAGAAGTTAACTTCGGGACGAAGCGCGCAGAACCCAGATATGGTGCAAGCCGGACCTGTCCGAAAATACCGGTGACCAAGGCACGAATTCGCGGCCGCCATTGCGGCGTGCTATCGCCGCGTGTGCTCTGTTACGACCCGATCAGGTCGAACACCCGAATACTCGTGCTCAGATTGATGCCATTTCGCCTCCGGTCAACTGGGGTTTGGTCATTACTATTGGCTTTATTCGTCAAGCCACCGACCGAAACCCGGAGGTCACAGGTGCTCCACGGGACTGCTGAGAACCGGATTCCCCGGCCGGCCCACCAGCCCCGGCACCGGAAGCAGGAGGAACTGGCCATCCTGCCCGTCGGGGACGCGGCCGGCCACTCATACGAGGACCTCTACGTCGAGCACGCGCCGGCCGCGCGGCGGGTGGCCCTGTCGATGGTGCCCCGGGACGTGGCCGACGACATCGTGGCCGAGGCCTTCACCCGGGTACTGAGCGCGATCCGGGCCGGCGGCGGGCCCGGGCTGGCCTTCCGCGCCTACCTGCTGACCGCGGTGCGCAACACCGCCAATGACTGGCTGCGGGCCAGCCGCCGCACCACCGCGGTCGGCGACGTCGAGCACGACCTGGACGAGCAGCGGGTGCCCGAGGAGAACCTGGGCCTGGCCCGGCTGTCCCGCGGGCCCGAGGCCGAAGCCGAGGCCCGGGCCGAGGGGCGGCTGGTGGCCCAGGCCTTCGCCAAGCTGCCCAGCCGCTGGCGGGCCGTGCTGTGGCAGCTGGAGGTCGAGGCCAAGGCGCCCGCAGCCATCGTCCCGATGTTCGGCCTGTCCGCCAACGGGGTGTCGGCGCTGGCCGTCCGGGCCCGCGAGGGGCTGCGCCAGGCCTACCTGGCCGAGCACGTCGGGGCCAACATCCCGGCCACCTGCAAGGCCTACGCCGAGGCGCTGAGCGCCGACACCCGGGGACGGCTCAGCCGCCGCCGCCAGGCCGCCGTGCACGACCACCTGGCCCAGTGCGCCGGCTGCCACTCGCTGGCCGGGGAACTGACCGAGCTGAACAGCCGCCTCGGCGCCATCCTGACCCCGGTCGCCCTGGCCGCTGCGCTGGGCGCGGGCGGCAACGGCCTGCTGCAGGCCGGCGGGGCCAAGGCCGGAGCCGCGGCGGCCGCCAAGGCCGGGCTCGGGGCCAAGGTCGGCGCGGGGACCAAGGCCGTGTTCTTCGGCCACTGGCGGGTCTGGCGGCTGCACCCGCTGGCCCCGGTGGCCACCGCCACCGCGGGCCTGGCCGCGGCCGGCGGCATGGTCTTCGCGGTCAGCGTGTCCCCGCTGTCGCCGTTCCACAGCCAGTCGGTGGGTGAACGTCCGGCCGCCTCGTCCGCGCAGGCCTCGGCGCCCGCGCTGTCCCCGTCCGGCTCGGCCACCCGGGGCTCGGCGGCCGGGTCGGCGGCGGGGGCCGCGTCCTCGGCGCTCGGCGGGCGCACCCCGGCCGCGGCGGCCAGCGGCGCCGCCAGCCTGGCCGTGGGCCCGGACGCGGGCCGGGCCGACACCATGACACCGTCGGGCCTGGCCGGCGGAGCCACCGACCCGGCGACCCGGGAAGCGCAAGGGGCCAGCCCGAGTTCGAGCGGCGACGGCTCGGTCGGGTCCGTGGTGCAGAACGTGGGCAGCGGCCTCGGCTCGACGGTGCAGAACGTCGGCAACGGCGCGGGCTCGGCCGTCACCGGCCTCGGCCAGGGCGTCAACGCGCTGACTCAGGCGGTCGGGGTCACCCTGGTCCAGGGCGCCGGGGGCACGGTCGGCGGCGCGACCGGGGCCGTGGGCGGCACCGTGAGCGGGGCCACCGGGGCCGTGGGTAACACGGTCAGCGGGGTCACCGGGGCGGTCGGCGGCCTGCTCGGCGGCAAGAAGCCCTGACCCGCCATCGGCCTCCCCCTCTGGTATGTAATGGGGGAGGTGGCGCCGCGGCCAGGCCTGGCCGGGTGGCCGGGTCCGCGGAGAGGAAAGAGCCGATGGCGCAGAGCGTGCAGGGTGTGATCGCCCGCGAGAAGGGCGCTCCGGTCGAGATCGCCACGATCGTGGTGCCCGACCCGGGACCGGGCGAGGCCCTGGTAAAGGTCCAGGCCTGCGGGGTGTGCCACACCGACCTGCACTACCGCCAGGGCGGCATCGGGGACGACTTCCCCTACTTCCTCGGCCACGAGGCGGCCGGGGTGGTCGAAGCGGTCGGCGACGACGTGACCGACGTCGCCCCCGGGGACTTCGTGATCCTCAACTGGCGTGCGGTCTGCGGGGAGTGCCGCGCCTGCCGCCGGGGCCGCCCGTGGTATTGCTTCAGCACCCACAACGCCCGGCAGCAGATGACGCTGGCCGACGGCACCCCGCTGTCGCCGGCCCTCGGCATCGGCGCGTTCGCCGAGAAGACGCTGGTCGCGTCGGGCCAGTGCACCAAGGTCGACCCGGCCGCCCGGCCCGAGGTGGCGGGCCTGCTGGGCTGCGGCGTGATGGCCGGCCTGGGCGCCGCGCTGAACACCGGCCAGATCGGGCGGGGCGACACGGTGGCCGTGATCGGCTGCGGCGGGGTCGGTGACGCCGCCGTGCTCGGCGCCAGCGTGGCCGGCGCGGCCAAGATCATCGCCGTCGACGTGGACGACCGCAAGCTGGAGTGGGCCCGCCAGTTCGGCGCCACCGACACCGTCAACTCGCGCCAGTCCGACCCGGTCGAGGCGGTCCAGGCGCTGACCGGCGGTTTCGGCGCCGACGTGGTCATCGAGGCGGTCGGCCGCCCCGAGACCTACCGGCAGGCCTTCTACACAAGGGACCTGGCCGGCACGGTGGTGCTGGTCGGGGTGCCCACCCCGGACATGCAGCTCGAACTGCCGCTGCTCGACGTGTTCGGCCGCGGCGGCAGCCTCAAGTCGTCCTGGTACGGCGACTGCCTGCCCAGCCGGGACTTCCCCATGCTGATCGACCTGCACCTGGGCGGGCGCCTGCCGCTGGAGAAGTTCGTGTCCGAGACCATCGCCCTCGGCGAGGTCGAGGAGGCCTTCGCCAAGATGGAGCGCGGCGAGGTCCTCCGCAGCGTGGTCGTGTTCTGAGCGTGCGCCGAACAGCAGCAGACCGGCCGAGGTGATCTCCGGTGCCGGTCAGCCAGCCGCTGGCCGAGGGCCTCAGCCCGCGATTTTTCACCATCATCGGGATCTGACCGCAAGGTGATCAGGACGTCGAGGTCGCTACGGGCGGGCAGCGCCGTGCCACGGGGGATGGACCCGTACAGGTAAGCGCTGTGCAGGCGGCGCCGGAACTGCTGGTCCAGCTGGCGCCGGGTCTCGTCGGCCCCGGGATCAGGCGAGGTCATGTCCTGATCCTGGCCGGGCCGCGCCCAGGCCACCAACGATTTCTGCCTTTGCCCTGGATAGGCTGGGGCCCTTGCCTGCGGACCACGAGGAGGGTGAGTGCCGACCATCCTGATGACCGGCGCGGCCGGGCAGATAGGGACGATGCTGCGCTCGCGGCTGGCCGCCCCGGACCGGACCCTGCGGCTGCTGGACATCGCCCCGCTGACCGCCGGCCCCGGCGAGGAGGCCATCCAGGCCACCATCACCGACCTGGACGCGATGACCGCCGCCTGCCAGGGGGCCGACGCCGTCATCCACCTGGGCGGGTTCGCGGGCGAGGAGCCGTGGGAAGCCATCCTGGACGTCAACATCCACGGCAGCTACGTGGTGTTCGAGGCGGCCCGGCGGGCCGGGGTGAGCCGGGTCATCTACGCCTCGTCCAACCACGCGGTGGGGTTCGCGCCGCGGGCCAGCTTCCCGGTCCCGGACTACGCCTTCCCCGAGCCGGACACCTACTACGGGGTGGCCAAGGTGGCCAGCGAGGGGCTGGCTTCCATGTACCACCACCGGTACGGGCTCGACACGATCTGCGTGCGCATCCTGACCTGCGCCGACCGTCCGGAGACGCCCCGCTCGCTGTCGACCTGGCTGTCGCCGGACGACGCCGGCCGGCTGTTCGAAGCCTGCCTGACCGCGCCCCGGCCCGGATTCCGGGTCGTCTTCGGGGTGTCGGCCAACACCCGCGGCGGCTGGGTGTCGCTGGGCGAGGCCCGGGCCCTGGGCTACGAGCCCCGGGACGACGCCGAGGCCTACGCGGCCGAGGTGCTGGCCCGCGGCACGATCGACCCCGACGACCCGGTGTTCCGCTACCTCGGCGGCGAGTTCACCCTGCCCGAGAAGGACGTCCCGATCCCCTGAGCCGCCCAAACTCTACGCGCACCACAAGCCCCACGGGCCCCATACGCACCACGGACCCCGCAGGCCCCGGTGAGGGGTGTCCGGGGCCTGCGGGAGCGGGGATCAGGCGCCCTGGATGGGGACCTGCAGCTCGGTGACCCACTGCTCGGGCGCGTCTTCCGGGCTGTCCAGGAACACCTCCCGGACCAGGCCGGTGCCGGTGTAGCCGTTGGCGTCGATCCACCGGGCCAGCGCCTCGAAGCTGGTCCCGACCTCCTCCATCGGCCCGTGGTGCACGATCGTGGCCGCCGTCCCGGCCCCGGGCAGCTCGGCGATGGCGAAGTCACTGGACCGGCCGGGCCCGAGGCGATCGGCCTCCGGGCTCCTGGCGTCCAGGCTGATCGGGAACGCGGCGTGCACGGTCACCGTGTCGGCGGCCCGCCCCGACCGCGGCTCGTACCCGGGCCTGGTGTCGTACCAGGCCAGGGCGGGTCCGTCCGGCCGCAGCCCGGCCGCGTCCATCCGGCTGGTCAGCGCCGACTGCAGCGGCCGGATGACCTGGTCCAGGGTGTGGGCCGCGTGGTTGGCGGCGATGGCGGCCAGCTCGGCGATCCTGATCGGCGCCACCTCCTTGGTCACCACCTCGTTGCGCGGCAGGTAGCCCTCCTTGGCGATCGTGGCCAGCCGCACCTCGACCCGTTCCAGCCGGGCCGTCTCCTCGCTGATCTTCGCGGTCAGCTCGGCCCGCCGCAGCCGCAGCATGCCGCGCAGCTCGGATTCGCTGACTTCGGTCTCGAGGATGGCCCAGACCTGCGGCAGGGTGAAGCCGAGGTCGGCCAGGGCCAGGATGCGGTTGAGCCGCGGCAGCTGGTTGGCCTCGTAGCAGCCCCGCGCGGACACCGGGTCGACCAGACGGGGCAGGAGCAGCCCGGTGGCTTCGTAGCAGCGCAGCATGCGGACCGACACCATGCCGATGCGGGCAAATTCCGTCGTCGTGAACAACTGTCACCCCATTGGATCGCCGTCAGTTACTCATGAGTAGAAGCGAGCTCACGAGATGTCCAGCGCCCGCAACGCCACGGATGTCACGGTTGTCACGGACTATTTGCCAACGCGTGCAGGGGGCGCTCCGTGACCGGAACGCCCCCTGGAACGAACGTGCAGCTAGTTGCCCACAACGGGCCGGGCTGGCCGGCCCGGGCTCAGTAGGCGCGGCCGAAGATGACCCGCTTGCCGTAGGCCGACGGGCCGCCGCACTTGATGCAAGGCCCGGACTCCGGCTCGCCCTCCAGCGGGATGCAGCGGGGCGTGGCCGAGGTCACGGCCTTGATCTCGTCCTCGCACTCCTGCGAGCCGCAGCTCAGGGCCCGGGCCCAGCCGGTGGCGACCGCCTTGGTGAAGTCGTCCCAGTCGTCGGTGGTGATCGTGTGGTCGTCCCGGAACGCGGTGGCCCGCTCGAACAGGAAGGCCTGGAACGCCTCCAGCTCGTCGGCCAGCCGGGCCGGGGCGCCGTCGAGCCCGATCGGCTCCTTGGTCCCGCCCAGGCGCCGGGCCATCACCGCGCTGCCCGCGGCCAGGTCGCGTGGCCCGAGCTCGAGCCGGATCGGCACCCCGCGCAGCTCCCAGTCGTTGAACTTGAACCCCGGCGACAGCTGGGGCCGGTCGTCCACGTGGGCCCGGATGCCCGCGCCGGCCAGCCGCTGGGCCAGCGCGGCTGCGGCCGCCTGCACCTCGCTGGCCGCGTCGCCGCGGCCGATCGGCACGATGACCACCTGATACGGGGCCAGCCGGGGCGGCAGCACCAGGCCCTTGTCGTCGCCGTGGGTCATGATCACGCCGCCGATCATGCGGGTGCTCATGCCCCAGGACGTGGTGTGCGCGTGGATGAGGTTGCCGTCCTCGCCCGCGTACTGGATGTTGAACGCCTTGGCGAAGTTCGTCCCCATGTAGTGCGAGGTGCCGGCCTGCAGGGCCCGGCCGTCCCGCATCATGCCCTCGATGGTGAACGTGCGGACCGCGCCCGCGAACCGCTCGCCCGGCGTCTTCTCGCCCTCGATGACCGGCATGGCCGCCACCTCGCGGGCGGTGCGGGCGTAGATGGTGTCCAGCGCCAGCATGGTCTCCCGCATGGCGTCGGCCTCGTCCGCGTGCGCGGTGTGGCCCTCCTGCCAGAGGAACTCGGTGGTGCGCAGGAACATCCGCGGCCGCAGCTCCCAGCGGACCACGTTGGCCCACTGGTTGAGCAGCATGGGCAGGTCCCGGTGCGAGCTGATCCACTTGGCCATGAACTCGCCGATGACCGTCTCGGAGGTGGGCCGGACGATGAGCGGCTCCTCCAGCAGCTTGCCCCCGGCGTGCGTCACCACGGCCAGCTCCGGCGCGAAGCCCTCAACGTGTTCTGCCTCACGTTGCAGGTAGCTCTGCGGGATGAGCAGCGGGAAGTACGCGTTCTGGTGTCCGGTCTCCTTGATGCGCCGGTCCAGATCAGCCTGGATCAGCTCCCAGAGCCGGTATCCATAGGGGCGGATGACCATCGTGCCCTTGGCCGGGCCGCGGTCCACAAGCTCCGCCTTGAAGACCAATTCGTTGTACCAGGCGGAGAAGTCTTCGCTCTGCGGCGTCACTCCGCGTTCGTCTCTAGCCACATGGACGAGGTTAGACCAGTAACGTGGGCCTCCAGGACCGAAGCGAACCCCCATGTATCGGATGTGGCTGCGGGGACGCCTGTTTTGTCGCAATGATGGAATTTGAACGTAGTACGGCCTTGCCCTAATCAACCTCGGGGGTGACCCGGAACATGAGTAGCGGATGGCCTCCGGAGGAGGACGATCGCCGGTGGCAACCGGCGATGCATCCTTCCGCCGTCGGCACGGCCCACGATTCCCGTGGCGCCGAGCGCGGCTACTCAAGCTACGACCAGTACGGTCCCCAGGGGCCAGCGGAGGGACAAGGACAGTACGGCGCCGACTACGGTGACGGCGAAGAGGGCTGGTACAACGTCCCGGAGAGCGGCTACGCCCACCCGGACTACCAGCCCGAGCCTGACAACGCCGGGTACGGCCAGGTCAGCTACCCCGACGTCTACGACCTGGGTACGAACGGGCACGGCGGATTTCCCGGCCCGTCCGGGCACCCCGGGGTGGAGTACCTGGAGCACCCCAGCTTCCCGAACCTGCCCGCCCAGCCCGCCTACGGCGCCCCGGTGGCGGCCGACTACGAGCAGCAGGCCGGGTACGAGCAGCAGGGCGGGTACGACCAGCAGGGCGGGTACGAGCAGCAGGGCGGCTATCCGGCCGGGTACGCCGAGCCGGACTACGGCGCCGTGGACTACCGGCAGGCCCACCAGGCGCAGCCGCCCGCGGCCGGGCCCAGCCACCAGGACTACGGCTTCCAGGACTACGGCTTCCAGGACTACGGCGACCCGCGCTACAACGACCCCAGCTTCGGCGACCCGGCCTTCGAGGAAGCCCCGTACGCCGGCTACGGCGCGCCCGCCCAGAACTATCCGGAGGCGGGCTACGCCACCGGCGGCTATCCGCAGGACGGATACGCGGACGGCTACGACCAGGGCCACGGCTACGGTACGGACCCAGGTCCGGGTTACGCGGCCGGCCCGGGTTACGCGGCGCCCGACCCGGGCTACGCGGCGCCCGACCCCGGCCAGGCCGGTTACGTGGCCGCCGAGTACGCGTCCGGCCAGTTCCCGGCGGGCGTGGGCACAATCGGCGAACTCCCGGGCGGGATGCCGGACCCGGCCGCCACCGGCATGCTGGACACGTCCGGCATGCTCGACGCGACCGGCATCGATGACCACGCCGACCTGTACAACTTCCACCCCGGCGCGGGCGCCGAGGCCGGGCAGGCCTTCGCCAACGCCCCGGTCGGCACGCTGGACACCAGCGGCCTGGCCCCCGGCGTCTCGGACACCATGATCGACGGGCACGCCCCGATCCTGGACCCGGCCGAAGCCGCCGACCACACCGGCGTGCTGGACGGCGGCACCGCCTCGACCTACTTCGCCGGCGCTCTGGGCGGTGCCCCGGCGGCCGCTCCGGCCCCGGCGGCTCCCGTGGCCGATCCGGCCCGGGGCACCGGAGCCACCCCGGCCTTCACCGATCTGGGCTCGGCCGAGATCACCTCGCTCGACCTGCCCGTCGGCGCGTTCGACCGGGCCCCGGCCGACGACGTCAGCGGTACCGGGGCCAGCCGGACCGGCGGCACCGGCGCGCTGCTCCGGCCCCGCACCAACGCCCGCCCGGCGGGCCGCCGCCGCGGCGGCAGCGGTGACCGCCGGCTCTGGCTCGCCCTGGGCGGCGTGCTGGTCGTGGCGGCCGTCGCGATCACCGCCATCGTCATGGTGGCCTTCCCGTCCGGCCCCGGCGGGCCGGCCCACCGGCTGAGCACCCCGCAGCAGATCGGCTCCTTCGTCCGCCGCCCCGCCCTGGAGCAGCAGATGAACGTCAGCCAGTTGCGGCAGGACGTGGTGAGCATGAGCTCCGGCCAGGCCAGCCACGTGGTCGAGGGCGTCTACGAGGCCGGTAACTCGAACGCGGGCAGTACCCCGCAGATCGTCCTGTTCATCGGCGGCAACCTGGCCAACGCCTCACCGGTCGACTCGGTGGCCAGCTTCACCAAGCGCTTCAAGGGCGCCACCATCACCAGCGCCGGCTCCCTCGGCGGCAAGGCCGTCTGCGTCAACGCCACCTCCTCCGAGCCCGGCAGCGTCGCCATGTGCGCGTGGTTCGACAACGACAGCTTCGGCGAAGTCGTGTCTCCCACCATGAAGGCCAGCCAGCTGGCCAGCGCCATGCGCCAGGTCCGCCCTAAGGTCGAGCAGATCGTCCCTAAGACGCCCTGACCGCCGGGCTCTGCGTGAGGCGCGCCGTACCTCTCCGCGTGAGGCGCGCCGTACCTACCGGTGCGATGGGAACTTCGGTCCGGCTATAGGCGGCGCAAAGTTACCATCGCACCGGTAGGGATCCCGCGATCCTGAGCCTTACTTGGGCCCGGTGGTGGTGCCGCGGCGGCGGATGGAGAGCCGGGTCACGGCGATGGCCACGCCGAGCAGGAGCACGATCAGGCCGACGATCTGGGCGCCGAACTCCGAGCTGCCCAGGGCCAGCGGGATCCGGGACGAGTCCGCCACCGGCTGCGCGCCCTTGGCGCCGGCCGGGGTGCCGGCCTCCGGGGAGGGCGTCGAAGACGGGCTGATCTGCGGGAACAGGTTGGAAGCATCCCCGCCGGGGATGGTGGTCGAAACGCCCGCCACCGCCGGGAGTGGCCCGACCGGGATGCTCGACCCGTCACCGAGGGAGCCGGACAGGCCCGAGATGGTGGCCGTGGACCCGTTGCCGACGCCGCCGAGCGAACTCGTCGAGCCGCCGCCTCCGCCACCCGCGGACGGCGATTTCGACGCCGACGGGCTGGAACTGGGCGATTTGGTGGGCGCCTTGGTCACGGTGATCGTCGGTGCGGTGGCGATCTTGGACGCGTTCCCGCTGGTGTTCTTCACCGAAAGGGTGGCGCTGTACTTGATGGTTTCCCCGGCCGGAGCGTTCTTCGGGACGTTGACCTGCACCTCGAATTGCGGTCCCCCCGGCCGTTTGGCCGGCACGGTGTCCAGGCTGCAGGTGGTCCCCGAGATGCTGCTGCAGGTGTCGACGGTGTACCTCGGCGCGGCGAACGCTGGTGTCTTCGCGCTGTGGGTCAGGGCGGTGGTGATGGTACCGCTGGTGTCGGCGGTGTTCGTGTAGGCCTCGATCCGGAACAGGATCGTGCCGCCGGCCTGGACCTTGGTCGCCGAAGCCGTGACCGCGATGTCCGCCGTCGGCTTCGCGGGCGGGGTGGTGCTCGTGCCGGTGGGGGTCGGGGTCGGAGTCGGAGTCGAGGCGGGCGGGGTGGTCGCGCCGACCGAACTGCCGGACCCGCCCCCGCTGGAGCTGGAGCCGGTGCTGCTGGGCGTGGGTGTCGGCGTCGCGCTGGTGGTGGGGTCGCTCGCGCTGGGGGAACTGGACGCCTGGGTGGCCGTCGCGCTGCTGGAGGCGGACGAGGTGGCCGCGGCCGAGGTGGCCGCGGGCGAGGTGGCCGCGGCCGAGGAACTGGAGGTGGCGGAACTGGCCGAGAGGGCCGAAGCCGACGGGCTGGCCGACGCGGACGGCGAGACGGCGGCCATGGCCGTCCCGGTCACGCCGCCCGAGATAACGAACAGACCGGTGGCCAGGCCCACTGTGACCGGTCGCGAATGCGCGGATCGCATGAGGACACCCTGTCTATGGTTGCTATCGGGGCTGGAAACCGTACTCTTCAGGACGTTGTGTCATTCCGGGGGCTCGGGTTGGCTTTTGGTCACGTACGTTCCTATTCGACACCAAAAGCGGCGCCTCGTGCCACCCCTGCACCACACGTTGTCCCAAGTCGCTTCCGCCTCGTCGCCGAGCGTTACACCTGTCTGCGGTACAACGGGCCCGGAAACGACCGGGCCTGAACTTCCGACGGTTCCACTTCCCCGTTCGGTTCCCTTCTATGCCCATCTGTCCCAAGAAAGGCCCGATCCGGGTCAGTCGGCGACCACGGTGGGCAGGTCGCCCGAGGCCAGGGCCTCCTCCAGACCTGGCCATAGTTGGCATTCCCGATCGCCGGTGTCAAGGGAGCGCTCGTCACGTAACAGGCTCTGATCAGGGCTTTTGCCCAGCCTTGGCCTGACCCGGCCGACCCGGATCGGCCCGGGC
>DASXMW010000004.1:0-7644 GCA_036495425.1 Streptosporangiaceae bacterium
CCCAGCCCAAGAACCCCAAGCCCCCCGCGAACCCCGGGTCCCCCGCGAACCACACATCCCCCACAAACCCCGAGCCACCCGCGAACCCCACGTCCCCCGCGAACCCCACCCAGCCCACGAACCCCACGTCCCTGCGAACCCAAAAGCCCGCGAGCCTCACCAGTCCCGTTTTCCATGATCGATGTACGTTTGTGCACCCTATAGGGGTGTAAACGTACATCGATCATGAGGGGCGGAGCGGCTTGCCCGACCTCTGAAACCCAAGAAGCCTGCCAGCCTCACCAGCCTCACCAGCCCGGCAAGTCGCCAGACGGGCAAGCCCCCGCGAACCCCACCAGGCCAGCAAGCCCCACCAGCACCACCAGACCAGCAAGCCCCGCGAACCCCACCAGTCAGTTCAGTCACGCTGGTCTCAGCAGTCCCAGTGGCCTCAGTCGACCGCGAGGATCACGTCGGAGGCCTTGACCACCGCGGTGACCTGGCTGCCCTCGGCCAGCCCCAGCTCGCGCACGGCTTCGACCGTGACCGATGCGACCAGGCGGACGCCGCCCGCGTCCATCTCCACGTTGGCGATGGCCTCGCCCTGATTGATCTTGGTGATGCGGGCCGGGATCTGGTTCCGGGCACTCAGCTTCATGGCGGTTCCCTTCTGCATTGACCGTGGCGTCAGCGCCGGGCCAGCCTACTGCCCGCCTGCGGCCCGGCTACTGGGGCAGGCCGATCGCGCCGAGGCTGTCGCCGCGCTCCAGGATCTCGGCCGCGCCACGGATGACACAGCGCAGCGGGTCGTCGACGACCACGGCTCCGATGTCGGCCGAAGACTCGATCCGGCCGACCAGGCCGGGCAGCAGCGCCCCGCCGCCCGCGAGCCGGATCTTGCCCCGCACCACGTCTTCGGCGATGCCGGGCGGGATGTCGGACAGGATCTCCTGGATCGAGGAGATGATGGCCGCCACCGTGTGCTCCAGCGCGGTCGCGACCAGCTTGCCGGGGACCCGTTCCACCCGCGGGGTGCGCTGGGCGGCGTCGATGCCCACCGCCTCGGCCCAGCCCAGTGCGCCCCCGGTCAGCCCGAGCTCCATCTTCAGGCTGGTGGCCGCCTTGCGGCCCAGGATCAGCCCCAGTTCGCTGCGGGCCGCGTGCATGATCGCGTCGTCCATGGCGTTGCCCGCCACCCGCAGCGACTGGGCCCGGACCACCCGGCCGCCGGAGACCACCGCGATCTCGGTGGTGCCGCCACCCAGGTCGACCACGAACGCCCCGGCCCCGCCGGCCAGGTCGACCCCGGAGCCGGCCGCCGCCGCGACCGGCTCGTCCACCAGCCGCACGATGGCCCGGGGCCGCCGGGCCTCCAGCGCGGCCGCCACCGAGCGGCGCTCCACCCAGGTGGCCCGGCTGGGCACGCAGACCAGAGCCCGCGGCCGCAGCGGCCCGGGGTGCCGGTGCGCCCGGCGCAGGAACCCGTTCAGCATCAGCGCGGTGGCGTTCAGGTCGGCGATCACGCCGTCGCGCAGCGGGTAGATGATCTCGATGTCCTCCGGCTCCTTGCCGGCCAGGGCATCGGCCTGCTCACCGACGGCGGCCACCTTGCCGGTGGACACGTCGAGGGCGATGGCGGAGGGCTCGTCGACCACCAGGCCGCGGCCCGCCACCCAGATGAGCGTGCTCGCCGTCCCCAGGTCGATCGCGATGCTTCCCCGCAAAGCCATGTGTGCTGTCCCTACCGTCCATAACGCGGTTTGCCTCCATAAGTATGGAGTGCCGGCTGAAGACATGACGTGCCGGATTGGCGAACCTGTGACCTGCCGGCCCACGGCCATACCCGCCGCAGCCGGCTCCTACCGTCCCTTCCCGCCCCCGAATTCGCTCCGCTGGCCCGTCCTGCGGAGCTCAACCCAGCCCCATGACTACTCCGCCCGCGACCCTCCACCCCGGACCAGGACGCCCCCGCCATCACCCCACAAGAATCGCGCGGCGGCCCGCCAACGCCCGCCAGGAATCGCGGGAATGTTTTGACCCGGGACCGGTGTTCGGGTATATAGTTTATTCAGGCATGGAGCCTCGCGGTATGCGGGACCAGCTCTGCCGGGATTTCTCTGATCACTCCGCCTCATAGGCGTCGAGCTTTCCGAATTCATCTCTTTACCGGCGCGTTGTGCCTGCTCGGCCCGGCTCTCCGGGCCTTCCCGCCCTGGCTCTCCGGGCCTTTCCGCCCGCCAGTGCCCCTCGTGGCCGCACCGTGCCGTCCCGCTCGCGCAATCGCGCCAGGCGTTTATTTCGTGCTGCTCGAATTCGGCACTTTCCCGAAAGAAAAGAGATCTTTATGACGACCGCAACCAATACCAGAGAACCCAATTCCGGGACCGCCACGGCCGGCGCCGATCAGGCGCCGCCCCAGCCCGTGTCCGGTCTCCTCGACATCACCCGCCGCGGGCCCGCCTTCCTGCGCACCGGCGGCTTCCGCACCGGCCCGGACGATGTGTCCGTCCCGGCCAGCCTGATCCGTCAGTACGACCTGCGCCCCGGCGACCTGGTCACCGGCACCGCCCGGCCCGCTTCGCCCGCCCGCAACGGCAACGGCAACGGCAACGGCAGCCGCAACGGCCAGGCCAAGGCCTCGAACCAGGCCAAGGCCTCAGCCCAGTCGGCCCGGACCCCGAACCAGACCAGGAACCCCACCCTGGCCACGGTGGCCACGGTCAACGGGACCCCGGCGCCGGCCCAGCCCGCCGCCGCCCGCCCCCACTTCGACCAGCTCACCCCGGTCTACGCCGACGAGCGCATCCGCCTCGAGGCCGGCTCAGACTCCGCCACCAGCCGGATCATCGACCTGGTCGGCCCGATCGGCAAGGGCCAGCGCGGGCTGATCGTGTCCCCGCCCAAGGCGGGCAAGACCATGCTGCTCAAGGCCATCGCCAACGCCATCACCACCGGCTCCCCGGACGTGCACCTGATGCTGGTGCTGGTGGGGGAGCGGCCCGAGGAGGTCACCGACCTGGCCCGCTCGGTCGACGGCGAGGTCATCTCGTCCACCTTCGACCGCCCGGCCGAGGACCACATCATGGTGGCCGAACTGGCCATCGAGCGGGCCAAGCGCCTGGCCGAAGCCGGCCGCGACGTGGTGGTCCTGCTCGATTCGATCACCCGGCTGGCCCGGGCCTACAACCTGATCGCCCCGTCCACCAGCCGCATCCTGGCCGGGGGCGTGGCCACCTCGGCCCTGCAGCCGCCCCGCACGTTCCTGGGCGCCGCCCGCAACATCGAAGGCGGCGGATCCCTGACCATCCTGTCCACGGCGCTGATCGACACCGGATCCCGCATGGATGACGTGTTCTTCGAAGAATTCAAGGGCACCGGCAACCTGGAACTGCGGCTCCGCCGCGACCTGGCCGAGAAGCGCCTGTACCCGGCGATCGACGTGGCCGCCTCCGGCACCCGCCGCGACGACCTGCTGATGACCCCGGACGAGTACGCCGCCGTCGGTCAGCTGCGCCGCGGCCTGTCCAGCCTGACCGCCCAGCAGGCCCTGGAACTGCTGCTGGAACGGACCCGCCAGACCTCCTCCAACGCCGAGTTCCTGCGCCAGATCCAGGTCTCCAGCCCCGTGGCCGCCTAACGGACTCCCCGCGGGCGAAACTGCACACTGATCCGCGGGCCCACCGTCCGGGCCGTCTTCGGCACCGCGTGCTCCCAGGTCCGCTGGCAGCTGCCGCCCATGACGATCAGGTCCCCGTGCCCCAGCTCGTACCGGCGGCCCGGGCCGCCCCCGCGCGGCCGCAGCATCAGCGCCCGCGGCAACCCCAGCGACACGATCGCCACCATCGTGTCCTCCCGGCTGCCCCGGCCGATGGTGTCACCGTGCCAGGCCACGCTGTCCCGGCCGTCCCGGTACAGGCACAGCCCGGCCGTGACGAACGCCTCGCCCAGCTGCCGCCGGTAATGCGCGGACAGCTGGTCCCGGCACTGCTGGAGCACCGGATCGGGCAGCACGTCTTCCTCGCCGTAGAAGCACAGCAGCCGCGGCACGTCGACCACCCGGTCGTACATCTCCCGCCGCTCGGCCCGCCACGGCACCGCGTCGACCAGCCGCGCGAACAGGTCCGCGGCCTGGGTCAGCCAGCCCGGGCGCACATCCACCCAGGCACCGCAGGTCAGCTCATCGCGCCGCACCGCACCAGCCGGGACCGTGCCAGCCGACACCGTGCCAGCCGACACCGTGCCAGCCGACGGCCCAGCCAGCGGCCCGAGCCGGGCCTGCTCCGGCCCGTCGGTCTCCGCGTCCGCCAGGTCGAGCAGGGAACCCTGGAAGTCAACGGTCATGCTGCCAGTGTAGCCGCGTTTTCAAAATCATTTTCGATCATTATTATCGAAGGCTGGTGCGCTGACCCGCCGAGCGGTTCCGGCTGACCGGTCTCACCGGCTCACATGACCAGCTTGCCCGGGTCGCCCACCATCCGCGACGGGTCCATGATCCGGTCGAACTCCTCCGCGCTGATCTCGCCAGCCTCCACCGCCGCCTGCCGCAGCGTGGTGCCCTCCTCGCTGGCCCGGTGCGCGATCTCGGCCGCCTTGTCGTAGCCGAGCACCGGCGACAGCGCGGTGACCAGCATCAGCGACCGGTCCACGTCTTCGTCGATCTGGCTCCGGTTCAGCTCGGCGCCCTCGATGCAGAACTCGCGCAGCTTCTGGCAGGCGTCGGCCAGGATCGTGGCCGAGTGCAGGAAGTTGCTGATGATCACCGGCCGCATGGTGTTCAGCTCGAAGTTGCCCTGCGACGCGGCCATCGCGATCGCGTTGTCCTCGGCCAGCACCTGCACACAGACCATGAGCGTGGCCTCGCACTGGGTCGGGTTGACCTTGCCCGGCATGATCGAGCTGCCCGGCTCGTTGGGCGGCAGGATCAGCTCGCCCAGCCCGCACCGGGGCCCCGAGGCCAGCCAGCGGATGTCACCCGCGATCTTCATCAGCGGCACCGCCACCCCGCGCAGCCCGGCCGACGCCCCCGCCATCGCGTCCAGCCCGCCCAGGGCCGAGAACTTGTTGTCCGCGCTGCGGAACGGCTCCCCGGTCCAGGTGGCGATCTCGGCCGCCACCGCGTCGCCGAAGCCGGGCGGCGCGTTCAGACCGGTGCCCACCGCGGTGCCCCCGATGGCCAGCTCGTACAGGCCGGCCACGCAGTCGTCCAGCCGCTCGATGGCCTGGGTCAGCTGGTGGGCGTAGCCCGACCACTCCTGGCCCACGGTCAGCGGCACCGCGTCCTGCAGGTGGGTGCGGCCGGTCTTGACCACGTCCCGCCACTGGGTGGCCTTGGCCGCGATGGCCTGCTGCAGCTCCTGCACGCTGGGCCGCAGCCGCTGCCGGACGACCTCGACGGCCGCGATGTGCATGGCGGCCGGGAACGTGTCGTTGGAGGACTGGCCCAGGTTCACGTGGTCGTTGGGGTGCACCGGCCGCTTGCTGCCCAGCTCGCCGCCGGTGAGCTGGATGGCCCGGTTGCTGATGACCTCGTTGACGTTCATGTTGGACTGGGTGCCGGACCCGGTCTGCCACACGAACAGCGGGAAGTGCTCGTCCAGCTGGCCGTCGATGACCTCGTCGCTGACCGCCGCGATCAGGTCCGCCATCCAGCCCGGCAGCCGGCCCTCGCGCCCGTTGACCGTGGCCGCCGCCTTCTTCACGTAGCCCAGCGCGCGGCACACCGCGACCGGCATCCGGTCGTCGCCGATGGAGAAGTGCACCAGCGACCGCTGGGTCTGCGCTCCCCAGTACCGGTCGGCGGGCACCTCGATGGCCCCCATCGAGTCGGTCTCCCGCCGGCTGCCGGTGGTGTCCAGCCCGACCGCCAGGTCCAGGATCTCCGGCGCTTCGTCGCTCACGGGCACTCCTTCGCAGCTCAGTACAGAAAACGGTGGCCGTGTGTGAGCCTTACCCCCACACGGCCACCGTTATCAGCTCACCGCCCCCAGCAACCCACTCGGCCCAGTGACCTCACCAGCCCCAGCGAACCCGGCAACCTCACTGGCCGCAATGGGCCCCGCCGGTCACGCTGGCCTCACCAGTCGCGGCCGCGCCAATTCTGGCCCTGCCACTGCTGCCACTGGCCCGCCCGGTCGCGGAAGAACCGGCGCGCCCTGTGCCGGAACACCAGGCCCGCCACCAGCCCGGCCAGCGCGACCAGCAGCCAGAACAGCAGGAACACCTTGATCAGCGCGAAGAACACCCAGCCGCCCGGCAGCAGGATCGCCGCGATCAGGAGCAGCAGCAGGATCGGCAGCACGCGCGGCCCGCGCCGACGCCGCCCGGCCCACTGCGGCATCGGCCGCTGGCGCTCCCACGACGGCGCCCCGTAGGGCGGGCCGCCGGCGGCGGGCGCCGTGCTGGGCAGGTCGGTCATCAGCCGCCGCAGGTCGCCCGCGGTCTTGGCGTGCAGCGCGGCGGTGACCCGCTCGTCCAGCTCTTCCGAGGTCAGCCGCCCCTCGGCGTAGTAGTCCCGCAGCTGGGCCGTGGTACGGTCCCGGTCGCTGTCGGATATTCGCATCCGGTCGTTCATGTTCATGGCGGACCCCGTTTCCCGGTCTTCTTACCTATTCTCCGCCGGTGGCTATTCGCCCGAGCCGCCGGTCTCTTCTTCGCTGTCGTCGTCGCCGGCCAGGATCTCGTACAGCTCCCGCCGGCTGCGCTTGATGAGCCGCTCGGCCGCCCGGATCTGGTCCGGCGTGCCCGCGTGCGCCAGCTGGGCGATGGCCGCGCCCAGCCGGGCCGCCTCGCCGAACAGCCGCGGCAGGTCGCCCGGTCCGGTCTCACCCGCGTCGGCCATGGACTCCCAGGCCCCGCGGGCCATCTCCGGGTTGGCCTCAACGTACTCCCGCCCGGCGTCGGTCAGCCGGTAGGTGCGGCGGCCGCCGGACTCGTCCCCGACGATCAGCCCCTCGTCCGCGAGCTGCTGCAGGGCCGGGTAGACCGCACCCGGGCTGGGCCGCCAGGCCCCCCGGCTGCGCTCCTCGATGTCGGACATGATCTGGTAGCCGGTCCGCGGGCCCTCGGTGAGCAGGGCCAGAATCGTGGCCCGGACGTCCCCGCGCGAGGCCTTCGGCCGCCGTGGGCCCCGGGGTCCACCCGGACCCCCCGGGCCACCGGGACCCCCGGGCCCGCCCCAGCCGCCGCGCCGCGGCCCCGGCCCGCCCGGCCACCAGCCGCCCCGCGGCCCGCCGAAGAACCCGGCCCAGTCCTTGCCGCTGAACCCGGTGGCCCAGCTGCCGCCCCACGGCCCACCCCGGCCGCCGCGCTCTTCAGCCTCTTCGTCCGGCTCCGAATGCGCCGCCCGCCCCGGCCCCGGGTGCGGGTGTGGCCCCGGCTCCCCGTACGGCCCGAAGTCCCCGTGCGGCCCGAAGTCCCCGTGCGGCCCGAAGTCGCCAGGGTCCCCGTGCGGTCCGAAGTCAGCGTGGGCCTCGTGAGCCCCGAACTCCCCGAACTCCCCGGGCGCCCCGTGCGGCCCGTGGGGCCCGTGCTCGGGGTGCGGGCCCGGCTCGGCGTGGACGCTCGACCCGCCGTGCGGCCCGGGCCGGTGGCCCGGATGCGGCGCCGACTCCCGGTGGACGCCGAACCCGCCGCGGTCCGGACGGCCGAACGGCCCGCCCGTCCGCG
>DASXMW010000005.1:0-14606 GCA_036495425.1 Streptosporangiaceae bacterium
GTCAGCGCGGACGCGGCCAGGTCACCGGCGGTCGCGGCGCCGTGGTCAGAGAAGACGCCGATGACGTAGCCGTGGTCGGCGTTGCCCCACCGGCCGTCCTGCGCGGCGATCTCGGCGCTGAACAGCAGCTCGGCCGCGTCCGGCGCCCCGCTGCTCCAGCGCCACTGCTCGTCGCCGGACAGCAGGCTGATGCCGGCGATGAACGAGGACTTGCCCGCGCCGTTGGAGTCCTTGGGCCCCTGCCCGGCCACCGTGACCAGGCCGCCGGAGACCATGGGCACCGGGTGCGCCGACAACCGGGAGATGTTGATCAGCTGGATCCCGGTGAGCACCCGGCCGCCGACCACGTCCGTGCTGTCTGAGTCCACGTCGCCGCGCAGGGGCGGGGCGTCCTCGGTCACTGCGTCGTCCTCTTTTCCTCGGTGCTGACCTCGGGGGCCAAGCCCCCCAGACCCCCTACGCGGGCTTCGCCCGCGTTGCCCAAAGGGCCCCCTTTGCGGGCCTTGGGGTCCGAGCCATCGGCGCGGCGGCGGCGGATGGCGGCCGCCAGCGGGGTGTCCGGGCCTGCGGCCAGGATCAGCTCCTCCTGCAGCCGCCGCCGGGCCGCCTCGGTCAGCCGGTGGAACTGCGGGCCGGGCAGGTAGGCGGTGTTCTGCGGCACGGTGCCGGGCCGCAGCCGGGCCGGGACCACCCGGACCAGGCCCGCCGCCCGCAGGCGGCCCAGGCTCTGCCGCAGCTCACCGCGGGGCAGCTGGGTGCGGCGCTGCAGTTCCTCGATCGGGGTCGGGGTCCCGTCGACCCAGGAGTCGCCGGACAGCGTGCCCTCGGTGCGCGGGATGGCCACCGAGTGGATCAGCACCAGCGTGAGCACGGCCCGGTCGGCCAGCGGCAGCGGGTTCCCCCCGTCCGCGGTCAGCCGGGCGGCCACGTCGTCCCGGTAGCCGGACGTCCAGCGGCCGGGGCCGGCCCGGACCAGGGTCCGGCCGATCAGGTGCAGCATCTCGGCCACGCCGCGGCGCAGGGTGGCGTCGCGCAGGCCCGGGGCCACCGCCTCCGGGACCGGCTCCGGGCTGTGCTCCACGGCGGCGAACGCGGCCAGGATCTCGTCCCGCTGCCGCTCACCCAGGTCGGCCAGGACCGGCTCGAAGATCGAAGTCATGATTCCGGCTCCGGCTCTGGTTGCGGCTCTGGCTGCGGGCGGGCGGCTCGCTCGGGCGGTGCGGCTGGTCCGGGCGTGGAACGCCAGAGCTGGCGCAGGGTGGTCAGGTCGCTGGTGCTCCACAGCGCGACCCGGGGCCCGAGCCGGATGGTCTCCGCGGTCTCGTCCCAGATCAGCCAGCCGGCCTGGTCCAGGCGGCGCAGCCCGGCCACCGCCGACCGGCGGTGCGCCATCTCGTCGCGGGGGCCGGTCAGCTCGCCGAACACCCCGAGAACGGGGCCGGAAGGCACGGTCACGCCGGGCCAGATCGGGGCCAGCGGATCCTCCCAGCAGCAGCGCAGCGCCGCGGCCAGCAGCCGGGCCGTGTCGTTGGGCTGCTCCAGCAGCGGCCCGGCCAGTCCCAGCTCGGCCAGCACCCTGGTGTCGGCGGTCTCCGGCACCTGCGGGACCAGCCAGGCGCCGTCCCCGGACGGTTCGGGCAGGCGCACCATGCCTTCCGGGGCCGGGGTGCCGGCCGGGACCCGGAGCGGGCCGCCGGCCCGGGCCCGGGCCCAGGCGAGCGCGGTGTCGCTGGTCACGACGGCTCCTGGTCCCGGGTGAGGCGGCCAGGGGTGACCCAGGCCGGGCTGCCGTCTTCGGCCACGTCCAGGCCTTCACCCCAGGTCAGCGAGTACGGCAGCTCAGGATCGTGGTGTGCGGCCGTGAGCTGGGCCAGCACGCGGCGGGCCGCCTCCCAGTCGGGTGCCCGCCGCATGACGTCCTCGATTTTTATTGAATTCCGGTTGGCCAGGAGGGCCTCCACCGTGCTCCTGATCGTGTCCTGATCGCCCGCCGGGGTCGCCTCGGACTCGGCGGCGGGGTCGGTGTCGCCGGCCGGCCGGGGCGGCGGCATCCGGGTCGTGTCGGGCCGGCCGCCGCTCTCCACCGCCTCGGTCATGACCTGCGGGTCGAACCAGGGCGCGGGGGCGTCGAACACGAACGTGTCCAGCACCGCGCCCAGCCGCTCGGTGCCGGCGGTGCGGGCGAAGGTCCGCCACTCCTCGGCGGGCAGCAGCCCCAGGGCCCGGGTGGTGCCGGCCCTCTCGATGAGCCGGGCCGCCGCGGCGTCGATCGCGTCCCGGTAGGCGGCCAGCCCGGCCCGCAGCCACTGGCACTCGCGGTCCAGGGACGGCCAGCGTTCCAGCACCACCGCGTGCACGCCTTCGGCCCGGCTGATCAGGGCTTCGTTGCCCCACAGCAGCTGGGCGTTCTCGCGCAGCTGGGCCACGTCGGCGCCGAGCGACATGATCGACAGCTCGTTGGCGATGAGCCGGAACACCTGGGTCAGCCGCTCCACCGAGGTCCGGCCGTCCCGCTCGGTGGCGGTGGGCGCGGAGACGTTCTCGTGCTCCATGGACAGCAGCTGGTGCAGCTCGGACTGGCCGCCGCGCTCGGCGATCCGGCGCAGGAACAGCAGCATGATGTAGGGGGCGAACGCGGCCCGGTAGTAGCGCTCGTTGGGCCGCTCGAACACCTTGCTGATCGCGCCGTAGCCCTTGAGCACCTCGAACCGGCGGCCGACCATGGCCTCGGGAAACCGGCGGCAGGCGTTGCGGACCTGCTCCTCGGTCAGCCCGTCGCTGCCCGAGGCGGCGAACGCGGACAGGATGGCCTCGTCCACGTCCAGCAGCTGAGGGGACAGGATCATCTTCTCGGCCTCGCGGGCCAGCACCGCGAACGCCTGCCGGTACACGCGCAGCACCGCGGTCTCACCCGCCAGGTCGTCCAGGCCCTGCTGCACCACTGGTGCGCGGCCGTCGTCCGCCACCGGACCCTCCCCCGTCAGCCGTTCTCGCGTTCTTGCCCCGGATTCAAACCACCGACGTTAGCGCGTACCGGTGACAGCAAAAGGGCGGATGGCGATGAACGCCATCCGCCTCAGTGGGGTGGGGTCAGCTGGGGTGGCGCCGGGGGGTGGCGCACCAGTGGTCGAAGCAGGGGCGGCACATCTTGGTCACCTGGTCGATGGCCGTGTAGGCGCCGCACCGGAAACAGTAACCGTCGTTCATGATCAGGCCTTCGAGGGTGTTCTTCGTTGCCTCGTACAGCGCGATACGGCGTCAGGTATTCCGGTGGCGGGCCGGTCAGCCCAGCGTGAACGGGTCGCGGGTCTGGCCGCTGAGCTCGACCCAGACCGACTTGTTCTCGGTGTAGGCGTTGACGGCGTCGATGCCGTTTTCGCGGCCGAGGCCGGAGGTCTTGTAGCCGCCGAACGGGACGTTGGGGGCGACCACCCGGTAGGCGTTGATCCAGACCGTGCCGGCCTTGATCCGGGCCGCGACCCGGTGGGCGCGCCGGACGTCGTTGGTCCAGACCGAGCCGGCCAGGCCGTAGGGGGTGTCGTTGGCCAGCTTGACCGCCTCGTCCTCGTCGGTGAACGTGTAGGCCGACAGCACCGGGCCGAACACCTCCTCCCGGACCACGGTCGAGGCCGGGCCGACCCCGGTCAGCACGGTGGGCTGGACGAAGTAGCCGCCCAGGCTGTCCTCGGCCGCGCCGCCGTAGGCCACGGTGGCGCCCTCGTCGACCGCGGTCTTCAGGTAGCCGAGCACCTTGCGGTACTGCGGGGCGTTGGCCACCGGGCCCATCTCGGTGTCGGGGGCGTTGGGGTCGCCGAGCTTGATCAGGGCGGCCCGGTCGGCCACCAGGCGCACCAGCTCGTCGTGCACGTCGGCGTGCACGACGAGCCGGGAGCCGGCCATGCAGGTCTGGCCGGTGGCCGCGAACACCCCGGCCACCACGCCGTTGGCGGCGGCCGCCAGGTCGGCGTCGGCGAACACCACCTGCGGGGATTTGCCGCCCAGCTCCAGGGTGACCGGGTTGAGGTTCTCGGCCGCGGCGTGGGCCACGGCCCGGCCGGTGGCGGTCGACCCGGTGAAGGCCACCTTGTCCACTCCCGGGTGCCCGGCCAGCGCGGCCCCGGTCTCCCGGCTCTGGCCGGTGACCACGTTGATCACGCCGGGCGGGAAACCGGCGTCTTCGACCAGCTCGGCGAAGCCCAGCGTGGAGGCGGGCGCGTGCTCGGACGGCTTGATCACCACCGTGCAGCCCGCGGCCAGGGCCGGGGCGAGCTTCCAGGTCATCAGCAGCAGCGGGGAGTTCCACGGGGTGATCGCGGCCACCACGCCGACCGGCTCGCGCCGGGTGTAGACCAGGTAGTTCGGGTTGGGCGGCGGGATCTGGCGTCCCTCCAGCTTGTCGGCTAGGCCCGCGTAGTACTGGTACCAGACCCCCAGCCCACCCAGCTGGCCGATCATCTCCCGGTAGAGCTTGCCGGAGTCCTGCACCTCCAGCCGGGCCAGCCGCTCGGCGTTGAGGCTGATCAGGTCGGCCAGCAGCCGCATCGGCCGGGCCCGGCCGAAGCCGGTCATCGAGCCCCACTCGCCGTCCAGCGCGGCCCGGGCCGCCTGCACGGCGGCGTCCACGTCCTCCGGGCCGCCGTCCGGGATCGCCGCCCACGGCTCACCGGTGTACGGGTTCTCGGACTCGAACGTCCGGCCGGAGATGGCGTCGACCGCCTTCCCGCCGATCAGCATCCGGAACTGCTCGAGTTGCTTGCTCACCGCTGCCTCCGCTGGCTCCCACGTCGTCGCTGACCTCGTTGCTATTCACTCCCGGGGCGACCGGCAGCGTCAACCCGGCGGTGGGCGGGGTACGGATTTGAGACGGCGGGCCGATATCCGTTTGACGGCGGCGGCCGGGGCGGGCCAGGGTCGGCAGCATGCCCACTCCCCTGGTGCCGGACGGCCGGACGCTGACCGGCCGCTGGCTGCGGCTGAAGCTGCTCGGTGAGGACGACCTCGGCGACCTGTACCCGGTGCTGGCCGACCCGGAGGTGTACCGGCAGGGCTACGTCATGCACCACCGGCCGGAGTCGCTGGATGACGCGGTGAACCTGGCCCGCCGGACCTTCCTGCGTGGCCAGGGCCAGGCCGACGGGAACGGCGGCGGCCGCACTGTGTACGGGATCCGGCTGGCCAGTGCCGGCCAACTCGGCCCGGCGGGCACGCTGGTCGGCACGTCCTCGCTGCTCGACGCCGACGTGCAGAACGAGAGCATCCACGTCGGCTCCACCCTCTACGGGTCGCGCTGGTGGGGCACCCCGGTCAACGCCGAGGCCAAGCTGCTGCTCCTCGGCCACTGCTTCGACGACCTCGGGTACGGCCGGGTCAAGATCCAGACCGATCGGCTGAACGAGCGCTCGCAGGCGGCCATCGCCAAGCTGGGCGCCCAGCGCGAGGGAGTGCTGCGCCGCGACAAGAAGCGCGAGGACGGAACGTTTCGCGACACCGTCGTGTTCAGCGTGCTAGCTGACGAGTGGCCCGGCGTCCGAGCCGGGCTGCGGGAACGCGCGGGCGACAAGGCGGGAGAGCTGGCATGAAGGTCGCGGTGATCGGGACGGGGCACATCGGCGGGACGCTGGGCGGCAGGTGGCGGGCGGCGGGGCACGAGGTGACCTACGGGTCGCGCCGGGGCGGCGACGGGCAGGACGGGCCGGGCGGGGCGCCGCTACGGCCGATCGGCGAGGCCATCGACGGGGCTGACGTGGTGGTGCTGGCGGTACCGGGCGGGGCCGTGGCCGAGGTGCTGGCCGGGCACGGGGCGGCCCTGGCTGGCCAGATCGTGGTGGACGCCACCAATCAGATGGGCGGGGGCCGGGCCGACCAGAAGGACACGATCACGGCCGGGGTGCCGGACGTGAAGTACGTGCGGGCGTTCAACATCTACGGGTGGGAGAACTTCGCCGACCCGCACCCGGGGACCACGCTGTTCTTCGCAGCCGACCCGGCGGCGCGGACGGTGACCGAGGAACTGATCAGCGCGGTGGGCCTGGAGCCGGCCTACGTGGGCGGCCCGGACGCCACCGGCACCGTGGACGGCCTGCTGCCGCTGTGGTTCTCGCTGGTCCAGCAGCGCGGCGGCCAGCGCAAGCTGACCTTGCGCCTGCTGAGCTGAACACCCCGGCCAAACACCCGGCAAACCGGACGGAAGCACATATTTCGTGTGCCCGGGGCCGGTCATCCGCCATTTTTTCCGCGTCCGGTATTGCCTCAATCACAGACGTTTCAAGAGATCATCAGGTTTACCCGGAAAGGCCATAATTTTGTAGACCGCAAGTAACTGGCCGTCCGTATACTGGGGGTCTCATACTTCCGCTGTCCTGGTGTGACGCCCTTGGGGGGGCTCAGTGGAACGACACGATCCAGAAACGCACCTTAGCCATCTCCAAGCTCGGCGGGCAATCGCCGCGGAGCATCGCCGCACGCGGGAAATCAATCCCCGGAAACGGGGACCACTGACCGTCGATGGAGTGGTTAATGGCTAAATTCAGCGCGGAACCTGACCGGCCGGCCACGGCGCAGACGCCGTGGCAGATCCGGCTCAGCGACCCGGAGACCGGCCGGGTGCTGGGTGCGGGCTTCCGCGTCGCGCCCCGGCTGGCGCTCACCTGCTGGCACGTGGTGGCCGAGCACCGGGACCGGGGCACCGAGGTGGCCCTGACCGGCCCGGCCGGGTGGAGCGGGATCCTTTCGCCCAGCGACCTGGAAGAGGCCGCTCCCGGCGCGGACGTGGCCCTGGTGCGGCTGCCCGCATCGGTCCCGGACGCCGCGGCCGCCCCCATGGGGCCGGCCCAGCCGCCCGCGCCCGGCCGGGCGCTGGCGTCGTTCGGCTTCCGCGACCAGGACGACCCGGGGACCTGGACCCGGGTGGTGGTGGAAAAGCTGGATCCGGGCGCACACCGGGTCTGGCTGGCCGGCCACGCGCTGCCCAGCGGGCCCATGGGCCAGGGCTTCAGCGGCGGCCCGGTGGCCGACCCGGGCACCGGGCTGATCGTGGGCATGGCCAGCCTGGCCTGGGCCCAGCAGCCCGCCGCCCTGATGATCCCGGTGGCCGCGCTGGCGGCGGGCCGGGCCGAACTGCGCCCGCTGCTGCTGCCGGGCGGCCCGGCCGGGCCGGAGGCCGCCCCGAGCGGCGACACCCGCCGGTCCCGGGTCAGCCCAGGCGCCGGGTGATGGCCTCGGCCACCGCGTCCGGGCGCTCGCGGGGCAGGAAGTGGCCGGCGCCGGGCAGTTCGACGCGGTCGTAGGCGGCGGCGAACATGTCAGCGTTGCCCCGGCCGGCCGCGGCGATCTCGCAGCCGTCGTCCAGGCCGTACAGGAAGGTGGCCGGGACCTCGATGCGGGGCCACTGGTCCAGCCGGGCCTGGGTCGCGGCGTACCGCGGCCGGCCGGGGGCGGCCCCGGTGCCGTGCCGGTAGTAGTGCACCACGGCCTCGATGAACTGGGCGGTCTCGGTGCCGCGAAGCACGGCCTGCAGGTCGGCCTCGTCCAGCAGCAACGACGGTGACCACTCGGCCCAGCAGCGGCGGATGAAGGCGCGCGGGTGCATGGCGAACCGCTCGGCCCCCGCGTCCGTGCACAGCCAGTACCGGTACCAGGCCCGCTCGGCCTCGGTGAATCGCTCGGCCGCGTTCAGGTGGTGCATGGGCCCGTAGGCGGTGGCCATGGCGACCAGGCCGGTCACCCGCCCGGGAGCCAGGACCGCGGCCGCGTGCACGGTGCGCGCGCCCCAGTCGTGGCCGGCCAGCACCACCCGGTCCAGGCCCAGGGCGTCCAGCAGGTCCAGCAGGTCGGTGGCGAGCGCGGCGACCTGGGCCCCGCCCGCGTCGTCCCAGGCGTCGGGGCGGACCCGGCTGCCGCCGTAGCCGCGCAGATAAGGCCGGATGACCCGCAGCCCGGGCGGCAGCCGCGGCACGACCTGCTCCCAGGTGGCCGGGAGGTCGGGGAAGCCGTGCACCAGCACCACCGGTGGCCCGTTCGGGTCGCCGTCCTCGAGGTACTCCAGGTCGGCGACCGGAGTCTGGATCAGCGGCACCCGCCCACCATAGACAGCAGGGCCCGCCCCGCACGGGGCGGCCCTGTCGTTGACCGGTCAGGCGGGCCGGGCGATCATCAGTGGCCGGCCGCCCGGGCCAGTTCGGGCACGAACAGCGCGCCGTTGATGGTGCCCACGCCGGACGCGAGGTCGTAGCCGGGCTTGGCGCTGGCGCCCTTGATCGTGTAGAGCTTGCCGTTCTGGGTGAACGACACGGTGGTGTTGCCGGAGGTGACGTCCACGATGCCCGGGGCGTGCTCCGCCGACAGCTTGTACAGGGCCGGGTTGATCAGCCCCAGCGGGTGGCCGGCCACCTGGTCGGCCAGGGCCACCACGCCGGAGAAGATCGGCGTGGACTCGCTGGTGCCGCAGGTCGGGTACCAGCCGGCCGGGATCCCGCCGTAGCTGTTGTACGTGTCGACGGCGCCGTTGCAGGCCCCGCTCATCGAGATGTCCGGCAGGCCGCGGCTGTTGCCCACGACGTTCTTCACGCCGTCCTGGTACCAGGGCCGGGAGAAGATGATGGACTTGCCGCCGTTGCCGGCCAGCGGGTTGGGGCCCGCGTCACCGAAGATGTACTCCTGGGTGGGCTTGTTGTAGGTGTCGTTCCAGACCGTGTCCGGCGCGGTGCGCTGCCCGGCCGCGTTCAGGTGCAGCTGGGTGCCGCCCACCGCGGTGACCAGCGGGTCGCTCGGTGGCCAGCCGACCACCGGGTGCAGGTAGTACGTCTCCTCGTCCAGGCCCACATCGGCCGCGCCCGAGTCGCCGGTGGCGGCGGTCACGGTCACGTGGTGGGCGGCCGCGTTCTCGAACGCGGACCGGAGCGACTCCAGCGTGGCCTTGTTCGGGAACGTCTGCTCGGTGGCCCCGAAGCTCTGGCTGATCACACTGCCGAGGCGGTGGTTGACCACGTAGTTCTCGGCCTTGACGATCTGCGGGAAGCCGGTGACGCCTTCGGTCTCGGACACCGGGGTCTCGACCAGCAGGATGTTGGCCCCGGGCGCCATGGTGTGGGCGTACTGGACGTCGAGCGTGGTCTCCCCGGCCCAGCCGACCATGTCGGCGTTGTTCGGGTCGTAGGGCGGCACCGTGCCCGCGGGCTGGATGACCTTGAGGGACGGCGGTGCGGGCAGGCCGAAGGTCTTGTCGAAGACCCGCAGGTCGTGCTGGATCGTCGGGGAGCCGAACGAGTCCACGATCACGATCGTCTGGCCGCGGCCGGTGATGCCGTGATGGAACAGCGGGGCCAGGTTGTACGCGGTCTGGATCTGGCCGGGCTCGTAGCAGGCGATCTGGTACGCGGTCTCGCAGTCGGCCGTGGTCGGCGGCTGGCTGGTCGCGTGCCGGGCGTGCAGGACGCCGGGCTTCAGCGCCAGGCCGGCCTGGCCCGTGTGGCCGGCCGACGGTGCGGCGCTGGCGTCGGTGCTGGCCGAGACCGCCGTCGCCGCCGTTGTCACGGTCGCGGCGGTCAGCGCGAACGCTCCGGCCGCCACCGCGGCTCTTCGTGCCATGGACATGGCTTCTCCCCACCCAGATAAATAAAAGGGCCGATATATGAGGAACTGCGCCGAACCCTAGCACTCACTGTCGAACATCGATGAAGACGCCAAGAGGGCAATTTGTGGGGTCTGCCGGTGACGGAACGAGCCGCTACCAGTGGCCAGGTCATAGCCGGGGCGGGCCCGGAAACCGGTGACGGTGTGCACTTCGCCGCCCTGGCGGAACGAGACGGTGTTGCTGCCGGAGGTGACGTCCACGATGCCGCGTGCGTGCGAGGCGGCCAGCTGGTAGAGCAGCGGGTTGATCAGGCCCAGGGCGTGCCCGGCCACCTGATCGGCCAGGGCCACGATCCCGGCGAACTCCGGGGTCGCCTCGCTGGTGCCGCAGGTCGGGTACCAGCCCGCGGGCTGCCCGCGGAAGCTGTTGTAGGTGTCGACGACGCCGTTGCAGGCCCCGCTCATCGAGATGTCCGGCACGCCGCAGCTGCTGCCGACCACGTTGGAGGCGTCGGCCTGGTAGGCCGGGCGGGAGAAGTAGCTGGACCGGCCGCCCCCGCTGGCCAGGGGGTTCGGGCCGGCATCGCCGAACAGGTACTCGTTGACGGCCCGGTTGTAGGTGTCGTTCCAGACCGTGTCCGGGGCGGTGCGCTGCCCGGCCGCGTTCAGGCGCAGGCGGTGCCGCCCACCGAGGTGACCAGGGGGTCAGTGGCCGGCCAGGACGTCACCGGGTGCAGGAAGTAGGTCGAGCCGTCCCGGCCGACGTCGCCCGCGCCCGCGTCACCCGAGGCGTTGACCACGGTCACATGGTGCGCCTCGGCGTTCCGGTAGGCGGAGCGCAGCGACCGGATCGTGGCCTGGTTCGGGAACGTCTGCTCGGTGGCGCCGAAGCTCCGGCTGATGACGCCGGCCAGGTTGTGGTTGACCACGTAGTTCTCGGCCTGGACGATCTGCGGGAAGCCCTGCACCCCCTCGGTCTCCGACACCGGGGTCTCGACCAGCAGGATGTTGGCCTGGGGCGCGACCGCGTGCGCGTACTCGACGTCGAGCGTGGTCTCCCCGGCCCAGCCGACCATGTCCGAGTTGGCCGGGTCGTAGGCCGGGATCCGGCCCGCGGGCGCGATGATGTTCAGCGACGGCGGGGCCGGGATGTGGAAGGCGCGGTCGAACACGGCCAGGTCATGCTGGATCGTGGGCGAGCCGAACGGATCGACGATGGCGATCGTGGTCCCCCGGCCGGTCACGCCGCCCTGGTACAGGGCGCGCAGATCGTAGGCGGTCTGCAGCTGGCCGGGCTGGTAGCAGGCCAGCTGGTAGTTGTTCTCGCAGAACGCGGTGGTAGGCGGGGCGCTGCTGTGGTGCCCGGCGTAGACCACGCCCGTGACCACGCTGGCGGGCCGCGGCGCCGCGGCCGTCGCGGCGGAGGCCGCCGGGCCCGCGGAACCGGCCGATCCGGCCACCCCGGCCACGGCCGCGACCGTGGCCAGCGCGCCCGCCCCCACGGCCGCACTGACAGTACGCACGAGACGCATCTGCTGTTTCCCCCCACCAAGGAGCGCTCAGCTCAGGCCAGGATGCCGGAGCGGCACACGGACTACGGAGGGTAGCGGAATGGATGCGCATTGGCTATAGGGCGGGCCGTTTCACGAGATCGCATTCTGGCCACCGGGCGGGATGATTGGGGCGCGGCGGATGGGCCGCCCAACCCACCAGCCTTCGATAATAAAAAATGTGGTAGCTACCCGGTGAGACGTGGTTTAAACAGCTACTTGGATACAAAGTTTGGGCCAGCCCGGCTAATGGCGCTCCGGCTTTAGGCCGGGCCATTCACCGTAGGCCTGGAGAATGACCGGTGAAGAAAACCGGAAGGCCGGACCAGGTCCGGCCTTCCGGTGGCACGCTGCGGGCCCCGGCGCGCCGTCGGGCGCCGGGGCCTCGCCGCACACAGCTACCAATAATGCCTGCGACCACCGACTGCGTGGCCGACCGCACCCAGTAGCAGGAGGATCAGGCCGATCACCAGGATGATGATGCCGATCGTCCAGAGAATAGCGATCTTGAGCAGAAAGCCGACTATCAGGATGATGAGTCCGAGAATGATCATGATAACTCCTGTCGCCTCAGGCACTGTTACGGGGGAGCCGATTGCGTGCCAGATGGCGTGTTCCCGGTGAAAGCGAAGAGAAACGCGAGAGCAGGCATCGACTTTGATGAAGGCCGCGGGAGTCTGAGCGGCAGAGACGGCTTATTCCAGTATGCGCTGGTTACGCGGGGATGCAAATCGGGCCGGAACGCGGGTTAAACGCGGGTTGGGGCCTCAGGGCGACGGGGACGGCCTGGTCGCGCTGGCCACCACCTCGGCGCACAGGGCCGAGACCTTGCGCCGCTCGGCCCGGGCCTGGGCCCGCAGCTGCTCGAACGCGGCCCGGGGCGGGATCCCGTGCCGCCCGACCAGCACGCCCTTGGCCTGCTCGATGATCTGCCGCGAGTCCAGCGCGCCCTGCAGCTGGGTGGCCAGCTCGGATTTCTCCTGGCTCTGCATCATGCTGGCGATCAGCAGCGCGGCCAGGTCGGTGAAGGCCAGCAGGGCCAATTCCCCCTCGGCCGACCAGGGCCGGGACTTCCCGGACACCACCGTCACGACGCCGACCGCATCCTGGTTATAGGGCAGCGGGCTGGCCAGCACCGCCCGCACCTGGCGGGACACCGCGGCCCCGCGGAAATTTGGCCACCGGGGGTCGGTGGCCAGGTCCTCGACGCCGACCAGCTGCTTGTCCTCGTAGGCGGCGATACACGGGCCTTCGTCGTGCTCGATCTGGAGCTCCTCCAGGTGCGCGAGGCGATCGTCGGACGCGGCCACGCTGCGCAGCTGCTGGTCGTGGTCGGTCAGCATCAGGCCGGCCCCGTCCACGTCGAACATCGTGTGCGTGGTCTGCACGATCTCGTGCATCGCGTCTTCCACGCGCATCTCGCCGAAGCGGAACCGGCCCAGCTCCTCCAGCGCGGCCCGGACGTCGTGGAGGGAAACGTTCACGGCACGACTCTAGTCAGGATTTTCCCTGATTCTGGCCATACGTTCCGGGTCGACGTCACCGGCTCCGGGGACCACACACTCGACACCACCGTGAAGTGGGCGTGCCCCTAGGTGCTAGGTCCCCAGATCCTGGGGTTCCTAGGTGTTGCGGGGCTCGGCCGGCTGAGGACGGAGGCTGGGCAGCAGGGCCTTGAGCTCGTCCCACGGGAACTTGGGCGGTTCCGGCTGGGGCTGGCCCGCGAAGGCATCGGAGATGGCCGGGCGGCGGACCGGGGCCGGGGGCAGCCGGCTCGGGTCGAGCAGCAGGGTCACGCCCCATTCGCGCAGCGTGCTGACGCTGCGCGCGAACACCGGGTGGGCGGCCAGGGCGGCGTTGGGCCACGGCACCGCGATCATGGGCAGGCCGAGCCCGACCGCCTCGTTGAGCAGCCCCAGGGCCAGCGTGTCGCTGATGCCCTGGGCCCACTTGTTGATCGTGTTGAACGTGGCCGGGACCACGACCAGGGCGTCCGGCGACGGCAGCACGTCCGGCTCGTCCGGGCGCTTGTACCGGGAGCGGACCGGGTGGCCGGTCAGCCCGGACAGGTTCCCGGTGTCCAGGAACTTGCTGCCGTCCGGCGTGGCGATGACGCAGACGTCCCATCCCTGCACCTGGGCGTCACGGACGAACGCGGTCAGCTGGCCGGCCGGGTACGCACCGCACGCGACAACATAGAGGACGGGGCGCGTATCCGCGGGCACGGCAGTCCTTCCGATCCGGTCTTGGGTGGCGGCCGCGTCTGCGGTGGCCACGTACGAGTGGCTGTGGACTAGCACACTATTCCTGGTCACGCTGTGCTGCCGTGTCGGCCTTCCTTGATGACATCGTTAAGGAGGCATACCCGGCAAGGATGGCGTCGCTGACCGCGCTGAGGTGACGGGCGCGGTCGTTCCCAGCCGGGAGATGGCTGGTCAGGTAGGCCACGGCCAGCCGCCGGCCGGGATCGGCCCAGGCCAGGCAGGTGTTGCTGCCGTTGTGGCCGAAGGCCCGCGGCGCGCTCCGCTCCCCCATGGGGCGGTGGCGGAGATCCCCGCGGCCGGGATGACCGCCTCCCGGGTGGCGCGCCGGTTGGCGATGACCTGGGTCAGCCGCCCGGCGGCGCCCTCGCCGGTCACGTCGACGTGCCGGTCCCACCGGGACGGCGGCAGCCCGAGGTGGGTGTCGCCCAGCCGGAGCGGCCGCAGGAAGCGGGCGCTGAGCACGTCGCGGACCGGGGCGCCGGCCCCGGGGCGGTACCGGGGCCTGGCCCGCTCGATGGCGCGGATGGAGCGGGCCCAGCCGGTCATGGCCAGCGCGTCGCCCAGGGCGCCGCGGATGACCGGCAACCCCGAGCGGTGCTGCAGCACCTGCCGGACCGTGATGTGACCCTTGCCGTGCTGGGCGAACTTCGGCCAGTAGGCGGCCACGGGCTGGTCGAGGCCAAGCTGCCCTTCGGCCGCCAGCTGGTGCACCAGCAGCGCGACGTACGGCTTGCTGGCGCTGAACAGCCAAAACAGGTCGCCCGGGCGGCAGTTGACGGCGAGGTCGGCGATGACCTGGTCGTCCCGGATCACGCACAGCTGGGCCGGGAGGTCGCGGGCCGCTACCAGCTGGATGGCTACGGCGAGCGGGTCAGGGGGCGGGGCCACGGTTCCAGGCTCGCAGCTGATCGTCGCTGGCTGAGGCGGGTCAGGGGCCTGAGGCCTGTTTTACAAGTGATTGCTTCGGCTGGGCGGCCCCGTGGATCCGCTGCTCCGCTGCTCCGGTGCCCCGCTGCTCCGGTGCCCCGCAAGCCCTGTGCATCCCATCGGTCTCACCGCTCCCCGCTCTGCTCCCAGCTCGCCATGATCGATGTAGCTCTACTCCGGCCAGAGAGAGAGTAAAGCTCCATCGATCAAGACCGGGCCTGGCCTAGGGGGCGGAGGGCCAGGAGGGCCGAGCGGCGGATCCAGGGGTCGGGGTCGGTGGCCCAGCTGTCGAGGA
>DASXMW010000006.1:0-45261 GCA_036495425.1 Streptosporangiaceae bacterium
CGGCATTGCTGCGGGCCGCATTAGCGGAGGCCCGGGACGGAATCCGGTCCGTGCCCGAGGGCGATCTGCGGGTCCTGCTGCGACGCGGGCGGATCCCGATGCCAACGTTCAATGCGCGCCTGTATGACGGGAACACCCTGATCGCGGTGCCCGACGCCTGGTGGCCGGATGCGGGTGTGGCCGTCGAGGCCGACTCACGCGAATACCACTACCCGGCCGGGGACTGGCAGCGCACGATGCGCCGGCACGACCGGATGGTGGCCCGGGGCGTGCTGCTGCTGCACTTCACACCGCGACAGATCCGGTCCTCGCCAGAGGAGGTCATCAGCCAGATTCGCGCGGCTCTGGACGCCGGGCGCCAGCGGCCGCGGCTGCCGCTGACCACCCGGGCCCGCGGCCTGACGCCGGGCCCGCGTATCAGCGGCGGCGGTGACCGTGGCCGGCCAGCAGTTCGGCGGCGTGGTCGGGGACGAAGGACTGCAGGTCCTTGGGGGTGCGCTGGTAGCCGGTGGACGGCGGCCGCTTGGGCAGCTCCAGGGACGGCCGCTTGACCTTGTGGTAGGGGACCGAGCTGAGCAGGTGGGCGATCATGTTGACCCGCGCCCGGCGCTTGTCGTCGCTCTCCACCACGTGCCAGGGCGCCTCCGGGGTGTCGGTGTGCACGAACATCGCGTCCTTGGCCCGTGAGTAGTCCTCCCAGTGCAGGATCGACTGGAGATCCATCGGCGACAGCTTCCAGCGCCGCAGCGGGTCGTCCAGGCGGGCCTCGAACCGGCGCTGCTGCTCCTCGTCACTGACCGAGAACCAGTACTTGCGGAGCAGGATGCCGTCCTCGACCAGCAGCCGCTCGAAGATCGGGCACTGATGCAGGAACCGGCTGTACTGCTCCTTGGTGCAGAAGCCCATCACGCGCTCGACCCCGGCCCGGTTGTACCAGCTCCGGTCGAACAGGCAGATCTCCCCGGCGGCCGGCAGGTGCTCCACGTAACGCTGGAAGTACCACTCGGTCGTCTCGCGCTCGGTCGGCGCGGGCAGCGCGGTGATGCTGGCGACGCGGGGGTTGAGGTACTGGGCGATCCGCTGGATCGTGCCGCCCTTGCCGGCCGCGTCCCGGCCTTCGAAGATGACCACGATCCGGGCCCCCTCGGCCCGGACCCACTCCTGCATCTTGACCAGCTCGGCCTGGAGCCGGTCCAGCTCCTTCTCGTACAGGTTGCGGGGCAGCCGCCCGTTTTTCGACATGTGATCCCCTCGCCGGCAGTGGTTCACCTGTCCGTTAACTTAGCCGCATGCCGTCGGAAGACAAGATCAACGCATTCCTGGCCGAGCCCAGAAACGCCGTCGTGGCCGGTACCCGGGCTGACGGGCGTCCGCACGCCACCCCGAACTGGTTCCACTGGGACGGCCAGCGCTTCTACGTGTCCACCACCAGGGACCGGATCAAGTACCGCCTGTTCACGCGGGATCCGCGGGCCGAATTCCTGGTCGACGACGCCACCGGGTTCCGCTACGTCATGGTCTACGGCACCGTGGAGGTCCGCGAGGATCTGGCGCCCGAACTGGCCCGCTTCCGCGCCATCCGGGTCAAGCACGGGCGGCGGGTCCCGGCCGACGACGAACTGCTGGCCAGCCTGCGGGCCGAGGACCGGGTGCTGCTGGCCTTCACCCCGGACCGGCCCATGGCCGAGTGGACCGCCCGCGGCTTCGACTGACCGGCCCGGGTGCGGGCCGGCCTCAGCACGATCAGTCTGGCACATTTTGTCCCACAACCCTTGACACATTCGCACACTAGCAAGACAAAATCCTCATTAATGAAAGGTCTGGGCCGCGGGTTCCCGCGCGCCCCGGGCCGGACTCGATGAGGAGGCGCCATGCCCGGTCAGGACCGCGACGTCCACGGTGAGCCCGAAGACCGCCGCGGGACGCGGCGGCGCGACTTCCTGCGCTACTCCGGTGGCGCCGCCGCCGTGGGCGGCCTGGCCGGGGTGCTCAGCCCGGGTGTGGCCGGGGCGGCCACGACCCGGGCGGGCCAGGCCGCAGCCACGGCCTCGGCCTCGGCCGGTTACGCGGCCGCCGACGGGACGCTGGCCGCGACCCCGATCCGGCCGCCGGCCGCGCCGCTGGCCGTGCGCAACCCGTACGTGAGCACCTGGCTGCCCGCCACCGCGCTCCCCGCCACCTGGGAGCAGTTCTGGGCGGGGCACACCACGGCCATGGGCGGCATCGCCCGGGTCGACGGCGTCTCCTACATGTTCATGGGCGACCCCGGCATCATCCTCACCATCCCCAACGGCAACCACGGCACCCCGGACACCACCCAGGGTTTCGAGCAGGCCCTGCAGCAGACCAAGCTGGAAGTCACCCCCACCCGGTCCCGGTTCACCCTCGAGGGCGGCGGGATCGAGCTGACCGTGGAGTTCCTGTCCCCGGTCGAGCCGGGCGACACCAGGCGGCAGTCGATCCCGTTCAGCTACCTCACGCTGTCCGCGCGCAGCATCGACGGCCACAGCCACGACGTCCAGCTGTACGCGGACATCAGCGGCGAGTGGTGCAGCGCCGACGACGGCCAGCAGATCACCTGGACCCCGTCCCAGGTCAGCTACCCGGGCGGGCACCTGCAGACCTGGGCCGTCCAGCTGGCCAATCAGCAGCCGCTGACCGAGCAGAACCAGCAGGCGGCCTGGGGCAGCACGGTGTGGGCCACCCCCAGCACCAGCGGGCTGACCTACCAGTCCGGCCAGGACGTGGTGGTGCGGGCCCAGTTCGTCGGCAACGGCAAGCTGACCGACAGCAACGACACCAACTACCGGGCCATCAACAACAACTGGCCGGTGTTCGCGTTCTGCGCCGACCTGGGCCAGCTGGGCGGGGCGGCCAGGACCGTGCCGCTGTCGATCGGGCTGGCCCGCACCCCGGCCGTCAGCTACCAGGGCCAGAACCTGGACCCGTGGTGGGGCAAGGAGTTCTCGTCCTGGGAAGACATGCTGGGGTTCTTCCACGGCGACCTGGCCGCGGCCCAGCGCCGGGCCACCACCCTGGACAACCGCATCACCAGGGATGCCCAGGCCGCGGGCGGCGCCCCCTACGCCGGGCTGTGCGCGATCGCGCTGCGCCAGGCCTACGGCGGGACCGAGCTGGTGGTGGGGCCGGACGGCTCACCGTGGGCGTTCCTGAAGGAGATCTCCAGCGACGGCAACGTGTCCACGGTCGACGTGCTGTTCCCGGCCTCCCCGGTGTGGGTCTACGCCGACCCGGGCTACCTGGCCCTGCTGCTCACCCCGCTGGTGGCCTACGCCGAGTCCGGCCAGTGGCCCGAGCAGTTCGCCCCGCACGACCTCGGCTCGTCCTACCCGGTGGCCGACGGCCACAACGACGGCGGCGGGGAGAACATGCCGGTCGAGGAGACCGGCAACATGCTGATCATGGCCGCGGCCTACATCCAGCAGGTGCCGTCGGCGGCCAGGGCCTACGCCACCGCGCACTACAAGATCTTCAAGCAGTGGGCCGACTACCTGGTCACCAACCTGCCCGACCCCGGCTTCCAGAACCAGACCGACGACTTCGCCGGCCAGATCGCGCACAGCGTGAACCTGGCCCTCAAGGGCATCGTGGCGGTGGCCGCGTTCGGGCAGATCGCCAAGGCCGCCGGGAACAGCGCCGACGCGGCCAGCTACGCCGCCCAGGCCAAGCAGTTCATCGGCTACTGGGTCACGCACGCCCAGGACCCCTCGGCCGCCCACCTGGACCTGACCTACAGCGGCGACGACGGCGGCAACGGCACCTGGGGCACCACCTACAACGGGTTCGCCGACCGGCTGCTGGGCACCAACCTGGTCCCGGCCTCGGTGCTGGCCGAGCAGGCGGCCTGGTACCGAGGAGTCAGCAACCTGTTCGGGCTGCCGCTGCAGGTGCCGCACAGCTACGCCAAGTCGGACTGGGAGCTGTGGACCGCGGCCTGGCTGTCGAACTACCCGGTCAGCAAGCAGCTCATCGAGCAGGTCTACACCTACGCCAACACCACCCCGCAGCGGGTGCCGTTCAGCGACCTGTACGACACCATCAGCGGCAACCAGAACGCGTTCCAGGCCCGGCCGGTGCAGGGCGGCGTCTTCGCGCTGCTGGCCCTGCGCAACCGCCGCTAGAGACGGCTGGCCTGGCGGGCGCCACCTTGCGCCCCTGCGGGTGCCCGCCAGGTCAGCTTGGGCAGCAGGGGCCGGGCGGTCCGGTGACGCAGGCAGCCCTGCCACACGCCCAGGCTGTAGGCCACGTCGTCGAGCAGGCGGGCGCTGACGTAGCGGACCGGGCCCAGGGGCGGGCGGCGTTCGGCCCAGCCGAGCACGGGCGGGGCCAGGACCAGGGCGGCCAGCGGCAGGCGCAGCCGGGGCACGGCCACCGCGGCCGGCAGGGCCACCGGCCACCAGGCCCGGGACAGGGTGCTGCCCAGCAGCCGGCCCGCGGCGGCGGTGCCGCCCGCGGCCAGCCGGGCGGCCAGCGGCCAGGTCTGGTCCCCGGTGAGCGGGGCCAGCCGGCGGGCCAGCAGCGCGGTGGCGGCGCCCGTGATGGCGGTGCCGATGATCGGGCCGGCCAGCGGGCCGCCCGCCGCGGCCGCCGCCCAGGCGGCCGCGGTCCAGCCGGACATGGCCACCGCGGGCAGCGTGCCCGGGTGCCGCTGCTCCAGCGGCGCGGCCGAGGTGCCGTAGTCCACGCGGCGCGCGAACCAGCTGCCCAGCCGGACCCGGTGCTGGTGGGCCACGGTGGCGGCGGGTTCGTAGCGGACGTGCCAGCCCCGGCCGGCCAGCCGCCAGACGAAGTCGACGTCCTCCCCCACCGGCAGGTGCTCGGCGAACCCGGCCCCGGCCGGGACGGCGGCGGCGCGGACGACCAGGGCGGCCCCGGGCACGTAGGAGACCTTGGCCCCGGGCCGGACGATGCTCGGCACCGCCCCCATGTCCAGCGTCGAGCTGACCCCTTCGTACCGGGCCAGCCAGCCGGCCTCGGCGCCGGTGGGGCCGTCCGGCTCGTACGGGACGATCCGGGGCGCCACCGCCGCCACCACCGGGTCGGCGAAGTGCGGCAGCAGCTGGTCCAGCCAGCCCGGGGCGGGCACGCAGTCCGAGTCCAGGAACGCCACCAGAGGGGTGCCCGCGGCGGCCAGGCCGGTGTTGCGCGCGGCCGCGGGCCCGCCGTTCACCGGCCGGAGCAGGTAGTCCGCGCCCGAATCGGCCGCCACCGCGGCCACGGCGGCCGGGTCGGCCGATCCGTCGTCGACCACCAGCACCTGGTAGCCGCGCAGGCCGTTGAGGCACAGGGTCAGCTCGGCGGTGCGGTCGCGGACCGGGATGACCACCGTGACCTGGTCCGGGCTCGGGTCCGGGTCCGGGTCGGCGGATGGCACCGGCAGCGCGATGCCGGTGGCCAGCAGGCGGCGGGCCAGCGCCTGGGCGCCCGGTGAGGCCGCCACCGGCTCCCCCGCCCACCAGCGGGCCACGTGCCGCGCCCCGGCCGGGCCCAGGCGCAGCATCCGGTGCGGGTAGCCGCCCAGCAGCACGGCCCCGCCGTCCAGGGTGCGCAGGCCCGGGTCCGGCCGCAGCCGCAGGCCGGCCGTGCCCGGTTCCGGCGGGCCCGGCTGGCCGGGACCGGGCACGCCGGCTGGGGCGTCCTGGGGCGCGGCGGTCATGGATGTCACCATAGAGGCATGACCAGCGACGATGCGGAGCGGCCAGCGTTCGACGCCGGGCAGCCCTACGAGATGCATCCGCAGGTGGCGATCCGGCCCGAGAGCTTCGGCGCCCTGGCCTACCACTACGGCAACCGGCGGCTGGTCTTCCTCAAGGCCCCGGCCCTGGTCAAGGTGGTCGAGTCGCTGGCCGACCACCCGACCGCGGCCGACGCCATCGCCGCCCACGTGCCGGACGCCCAGCGCGACTCCTACCGCCAGGCGCTGTCCGGGCTGCTGTCCTCGGAGGTCATCCGCGCCCGCTGAGCTGGTCGCCGGCCTGGTCGCGAAGCACACCGAGCACGGCTGACCCGGCGGCCGCGAACACCGGCGTCGATTCCAGCGGCGCGTCCGTCGTCACCGTCTGCCCGCCCTCGTGTTCGACCCCGGTCCTGACGTCCACCCAGCTCCGGCCTTCGGGCAGGTAGACGGGCCGCTCGCGCTGGCCGTACTCCAGGATCGGCGCCACCAGCACGTCCGGCCCGAACAGGTACTGGTCTTCGACCTCCCAGGCCCGCGGGTCGGCCGGGAAGTCGTAGAACAGCGGCCGGATGACCGGGGTGCCCCGCTCGTGCGCGGCCGTCATCTGCCCGGTCACGTAGGGCCGCAGCGCCTCCCGGGTCCGCAGGCAGCCGGCCAGGATCTGGTACACATCCTCGCCAAAGCTCCACACCTCGTTGGGCGCGCCCGAGCCGAGCGGGGAGTTGAACGTGCGCCAGGCGTTGGTCTCGGCGAAGTCGTAGGGCAGGCGGAAGCCGTGCAGCCGGGTCACCGGGCAGAACACGCCGTACTGGAACCAGCGGACCAGCAGCTCACGGAACCGCGGGTCGTCGGCGTCACCGCCGGTGAAGCCGCCGATGTCCGTGGTCCACCAGGGGATGCCGGACAGGCCGGCGTTCAGCCCGGCCGCGAACTGCATCCGGAACGACTCGAACGTGGAGTGCACGTCGCCGGACCAGAGCAGGGTGGCGTACTTCTGGCTGCCTGCCCAGCAGCAGCGGATCAGGTTGCAGATGTCGGTCTGGCCCGCGGCCCGCTGGCCCTCGTAGAAGCCCTTGGCGTAGCCGACCGGGTACAGGTTGCCGACCTTGAGCGCGGGCCCGGCGTGGTAGCGGATGAGGTCCCAGTCGTACTGGCCGGAGTGGGTGACCAGTTCGGGCTCGGCCTCGTCCAGCCAGAAGATCTTGACGCCCTTGTCGAAGTAGTGCTGCCTGGCCTTGGACCAGACGTAGGCCTGGGCCTCGGGGTTGGTGGCGTCGAAGAACACCTCGTTGCCCATGAACTCCATCTGGGTCCCGGAGCCGCGGTCGGTGCTGGCCAGCAGGCCGCGGTCGGCCATCTCGTCGAAGTTCTCGGAGTTCACGTCGACGGTGGGCCAGATCGACACCATCAGCTCGATGCCCATGTCCCGCAGCTCGGCGATCATCGCGTCCGGGTCCGGCCAGGACCCGGGGTCGAACTTCCACTCCCCCTGCTGCGGCCAGTGGAAGAAGTCGGCCACGATGACCGAGATCGGCAGGCCGCGCCGCTTGTACTCGCGGGCCACGCCCAGCAGTTCGTCCTGGGTCTTGTAGCGGAGCTTGCACTGCCAGAACCCGGTGGCCCAGTCCGGCATCATCGGCGTCCGCCCGGTGGCCTGGGCGTAGGCCTCCTCGACCTGGGCCGGGGTGTCGCCCGCGGTGACCCAGTAGTCCAGCTGGCCGGTGCGGGCCGCGTACCACTCGGTCACGTTCTTGCCGAACGTCACCCGGCCGATGGCCGGGTTGTTCCACAGGAACCCGTAGCCGCGGCTGGACAGCGCGAACGGGATGCTGGCCTGGGAGTTGCGGTGGGCCAGCTCGAGCGTGCAGCCCTTCATGTCCAGCTCGGCGATCTGGCGCTGGCCCAGGCCGTAGATGCGCTCGCCGGGCTGGGGCCGGAAGCTCACGGTCAGCTCGGAGTCGTCGCTGCCCGGCACCGGCTTGTAGGCCCGGCCCGGGATCGCGATCGAGCTGGTTTCGTCGCCGCCCGGCTGGACCTGCCAGTACTCGCGGAGCAGCGGTTCGCCGCGGGAGTTGGTGAACTCCAGCCAGCCGTAGCGGTTGATGACGGCGGTGATGCGGCCGTTGCTGATCCGGGCCTCGTCCGCACCGATGGTGATCTCCGGCGTGGCCGGCCCGGGTGGTTCCAGGGCCCAGTCTTCGCTGGCTTCCACGGCCCGCTGCCGGGTGGCCCGGACGCGCAAGCTGTTGGCGCCCCACGGCTCGACCCAGAGGATCTCGGCGCCCTGCCTGCGGACCAGCCGGTCACCCTCCCGGCTCAGATACTGCCTGCTCACGGCTTGTTACCTCCCGGTTCAACCCGATCGACAGCAAGATCAAACCACGGAAGAAAAGCTTTGCCCAGGGTGGGGTGCCTGGTGCGATGGAGGTGGGTGGCCGGTCCGATGGAGGTGGGCGGCCGGTCCGATGGGGGTGGGTGGCCGGTGCGGTGCGGTGCTACTCGCTGGAGCCGAAGGCCGAGTCGAACGAGGACTGGGGCAGGTCGAAGTCGAAGCGCTTCAGGAACTCCAGCGCGCTCGGGGCCCCGGCCAGGCGGTCCATGCCCGCGTCCTCCCACTCGACCGAGATGGGCCCGGCATAGCCGATCGAGTTCAGCATCCGGAACACGTCTTCCCACGGTACGTCGCCGTGGCCGGCCGAGACGAAGTCCCAGCCGCGGTGCGGGTCGCCCCAGGGCAGGTGCGAGCCCAGGCGGCCGTTGCGGCCGTCCAGGCGCTTGCGGGCCTCCTTGCAGTCGACGTGGTAGATGCGGTCCTGATAGGCGTCCAGGAACGCCACCGGGTCCAGGTCCTGCCAGACGAAGTGGCTGGGGTCGAAGTTCAGCCCGAACGCGGGCCGGTTCCCGACCGCGTCCAGCGCCCGGCGCGTGGTCCAGAAGTCGTAGGCGATCTCGGTCGGGTGCACCTCGTGCGCGAACCGGACCCCCTCGGCGTCGAACACGTCCAGGATCGGGTTCCAGCGGCGGGCGAAGTCCTCGTAACCGGCTTCGATCATCGAGTCCGGGGTGGGCGGGAACATGGCCACCGTGGGCCAGATCGACGAGCCGGTGAAGCCGACCACGGTGTCCACCCCGAACGCGGCCGCGGCCCGGGCGGTGTCGGCCATCCGGGCCGCGGCCCGCTGCCGGACCCCTTCGGCCTCGCCGTCGCCCCAGATCCCGGGCGGGAGGATGTCCTTGTGCCGCTGGTCGATCAGGTCGCACACGCACTGGCCGGCCAGGTGGTTGGAGATGGCCCAGCAGCGCAGCCCGTACTTGTCCAGCAGTTCGCGGCGCCCGGCCAGGTAGCCATCCTCGTGCAGGGCCCGGTCCACCTCGAAGTGATCACCCCAGCAGGCCAGCTCCAGCCCGTCGTAGCCCCACGAGCTGGCCAGCCGGGCAACCTCCTCCAGCGGCAGATCCGCCCACTGGCCAGTGAACAACGTGAACGAGTGCGGCATGACGACAGAGCCTCCGTGGGGATGCGGGCCGGGCGGGTCAGGGGGACTGGATCTTGGTCCAGGCGCTGTCGTGGGCGGCACTGGATGCCACCGCGTCCAGCACCCGCTGGACCTGGAGCCCGTCGGCGAACGACGGCTCCGGGTCGTCGCCGCCGGCGATGTCGACGAGCAGGTCGCGGGCCTGGTGCACGAACGTGTGCTCCCAGCCGAGCACGTGCCCGGGCGGCCACCAGGCCTCCAGGTAGGGATGGCTTGGCTCGGTGACCAGGATGCGCCGGAAACCGGCCGTGTTCTCGGACTCGGTACGGTCGTAGAAGTTCAGCTCGTTCAGCCGTTCCAGGTCGAAGGACAGGCTGCCCAGCTCGCCGTTCAGCTCGATGGTGAGCGCGTTCTTGCGCCCGGCCGCGACCCGGGTGGCCTCGAACGCGGCCAGCGCCCCGGCGGCCAGCCTCCCGCTGAACAGGGCGGCGTCGTCCACGGTGACCGGGCCGGTCTGGCCGTTGCCGCCCGCCACCGGGCGTTCGGGCACGAAGGTGTTCAGCACCCCGGACACGCCGGTCAGGTGCTGACCGGAAAGGTACTGGGCCAGGTCGACGGCGTGGGCGCCGATGTCACCCAGGGCCCCGGACCCGGCCCGCTCCTTCTGCATCCGCCAGGTCAGCGGGACCGACACGTCGGCCAGCCAGTCCTGCAGGTAGGCGGCGCGGACGTGCCGGATGCCGCCGATCCGGCCGTCGTTGACCAGGCGCCGGGCCAGCGCGATGGCCGGCACCCGGCGGTAGTTGAACCCGACCATGGCCCGGACGCCGTGCTGGGCGGCCCGGGCCGCCGCCGCGGCCATGGCTTCGGCCTCGGCCAGCGTGTTGGCCAGCGGTTTCTCGCACAGCACGTGCTTGCCCGCGTCCAGGGCGGCGATGGCGATCTCGGCGTGGGTGTCGCCGGGGGTGCAGATGTCCACCAGCTGGACGTCGTCCCGCTCGATCAGGGCCCGCCAGTCGGTCTCGGCGTGGTGCCAGCCGTACCGGCGCGCGGCGGCCTGGGTGGCGGCTCCGTCCCGGCCCACCACCACGTTCATCCGGGGCCGGAGCGGGACGTCGAACGCCTGGCCCACGGTGGCCCAGGCCCGGGAGTGGGCCGCGCCCATGAAGGCGTAGCCCACCATCCCGATGCCCAGGGCTGGTGTCTCCGGCTGGCTAGAGCGTGCGGGCATACGGATCCCACTCCTCGGGCAACGGCGGCGGGCTGACGAAACCCGAATCTATCGGCTCGAACCCGGCGCCATCCAGTGACGCCTGCACCGCCACCATCACCTCCAGGACGTGCTCGGCCAGTTCCCCGGATGCCCGCGGCGGCTGGCCCGCCCGCAGCCGCCGGGCCAGGTCGAGCACGCCCAGGCCGCGCCCGGCCGAGGCGCCCGCCGAGGGGACCGTCTCCCAGTCCCCGTGACCGCGCCCGTGGATCTTGATGTCGCCGTCGAACCGGTTGGGGTCGGGCGCGGCCATGGTGCCCTCGGTGCCGGTGATCTCCACGAACCCGGCCCGGGGCAGCGGCGAGTCGAAGCTGAACAGCAGCGACGCGGCCGCGCCGCCCTCGTACTCGACCAGCGCGCCCACGTGAGTGGGCACCTCGACCGGGAACTCGGTGCCGGCCTTGGGCCCGGAGCCGATGACCCGGGTCGCGGCCGCCCGCCGACCCACCGCGGCCACCCGCGCGGCCGGGCCGAAGATCGTGGCCAGCGCCGAGAAGTAGTACGGCCCCAGGTCGAACAGGGGGCCCGCCCCCGGCTGGAACAGGAACTCGGGGCTGGGATGCCAGCTCTCCGGCCCCGGGCTCTGCATCAGGGTCAGCGCGGTCTGCGGGGCGCCGATCGCGCCCTGCCCGATCAGCCGCCGCGCGGTCTGCAGGCCCGCGCCGAGCACGGTGTCGGGGGCGCAGCCGACCCGGACCCCGGCCCGGGCCGCCTGGGCCAGCAGGGCCCGCCCGGTGTCCGGGCTGGTGGTGAGCGGCTTCTCGTTCCACACGTGCTTGCCCGCGGCCACCGCGTCCGCGGCCACGTCGGCGTGCGAGACCGGCAGGGTCAGGTTGACCACCAGCTCGACGCCCGGGTACTCCAGCGCCTGGGGCAGCGTGCCGGACGCGCCCACACCGTACCTGGCCGCCTGGTCCTTGGCCCGGGCCAGATCCAGGTCGGCGCAGAACAGCACGTTTAGGTCGGGGAACGAGGTCAGATTGCGCAGATACTCGTCGCTGATCGTGCCGCAGCCGACGACGGCGACGCCGAGCGGGCCGGAGTGGGCCACCGGTCAGCTCCCGTCCGCGGTGCCGGGGGCGGCGGGCCCGAGCGGGTCAGCAGCGTCGGGCGCGTCGGCCAGGCCCTGGTTGACCAGCCAGGTCAGGCTGTCGGCGACCGCGTCCATCATGCCGGTGGCGCAGCGGTCCAGCTCGACCACGTGCCACTCCACCGACGGGCTGGCGGCCAGGATCTGGGCGACCGGCATCTTCCCGCTGCCGACCGCGGTCATCGGGTCGTCCTTGGTCACCGGGCCGTCCTTGACGTGCAGGTAGCGGACGCGCGGGCCGAGCCGGCCGAGCAGTTCGGGGACCTGCTGGCCGCCGACCGCGGCCCAGTAGGTGTCGACCTCGAGGATCACCTCGGGGTCGAGCTGGCCGGCCAGCACCTCCAGCGCGGGCCTGCCGCCGATCAGCGAGGACAGCTCGAAGTCGTGGTTGTGGTAGCCGAGCCGCAGCCCGTGCCGGGCGGCCCGCTTGGCGGCGTCGTTGAGCTCAGCGGCCACCGCGGCCACGCTGTCCGCGTCCGCGTACCGCTCGGGCGGGAGGTACGGCACGATCACGGTGTCGGCCCCGACGGTCCGGGCGCCGCGGAACGCGGCCTCGGCGTCGTCCCCGAACGGCCGGGTGTGCACACTGCACACCCCGAGCCCGGCCGCGTCCAGTTCGGCCCGGAGCACGTCCGGGTCGGTGAGCACGTCGTACGGCTCCACGGTCCGGTACCCGAACCCGGCCAGCCGCCGCAGCACCCCGGCCCGGTCAGGGCCCAGTTCGTCCCGCACCGTGTACAGCTGCAGCGCCACCGGCCGGCGGCCGGACGAGGGCTGGCCGGCCCCTGCCGCGGCCAGCCCGTCCGGTCCGCCCGTTACTGAGTTGCTCATCTGCACCGTCCCTGGTCAGGTCGTTTGGCATTAATTTTTCGAAAAAATGTCGGCCGCGGCTTTGCTTAAACTACGTCCGGTGATTTGCTGGGTCAATGGCCTGCAACCACGGCATCACAGGAACTTTGCCCGGCCTTGGGACCACCTCGCGGGCGCTGGTTCCGGGTGGTGATACCGCGGTCTCGGCCGGTCATCTTTTCGAAAGGAATGCGTTATGCACCGGGAGGCGGGACGGAGCACCCTGACCGGGATCGCGGCCCAGGCCGGGGTCTCGGTCTCGACCGTGTCCAAGGTGCTCAACGGCCGCACCGACGTGGCCCCGGGGACCCGGGACCGGATCGCCAAGCTGCTGCGCGGGCACGGGTACCAGGTGGTGGCCGGGATGCGGTTCGGCGTGACCGACCTGCTCATCGGCAGCCTGCACGGGCCGTGGGCCGAGGAGCTGATCCGCGGCGCGGTCGACGCGGCCCGGGAGGCCGGCCACAGCGTGGTGGTCACCACGGTCAGCACCGCGGCCGAGTTCAGCGACTGGCTGGAGCGCGCGGCCCGGCGCGGCACCGACGGCGTGCTCAGCGTGCTCTACCTGCCGTCCGCGGCCGAGCGGGACCGGCTGGCGGGCGCGCACATCCCGCTGATCGTGGTCGACCCGCCCACCGAGCCGGGCAGCGACATCCGGTCGGTCGGTACCACCAACTGGCAGGGCGGCCTGACCGCGACCCGGCACCTGGCCGAGCTGGGGCACCGGCGGATCGGCGCGATCGGCGGCCCGGACCGGGTCTGGTCGGCCAACGCGCGGCTGGACGGCTACCGCACGGCGCTGATGCGATCCGGCCTGCCGGTGGACGAGAGCCTGGTCGTCCGGGGCGAGTTCTCGGTCCCCGAGGGCCGGAGCCTCACCCACCGGCTGCTGGACCGGCCCGGCCCGCCGACCGCGATCGTGGCCGGCAACGACAATCAGGCCTTCGGGGTGCTCCAGGCCCTGAGCGAGCGCGGCCTGCGCGTGCCCGGCGACGTGAGCGTGGTCGGCTTCGACGACGCGGTGGCGGCCTGGACCACCCCGCCGCTGACCACGATCCGGCAGCCGCTGGCCGCGATGACCGCGGCCGCGTTCCGCATGCTGCGCATGGACGCGGACGGGGTCACAGCCCAGCCCCAGCACGTGGAGCTGGCCACCACGCTGGTGGTCCGGGAGAGCGCGGCTCCCCCACGGGCGGGCTAGAGCCCGGGCGGGTCAGGAGGCGATGCGGGCCCGCTGGTAGTGACGGCGGGCCTTCATGCGGTTGCCGCACACCGCCATCGAGCACCAGCGGGCGGTGTTGCCCCTGGTCCGGTCGATCAGGAACAGGCGGCAGGCCTCGTTGGCGCACGGGCGCAGCCGGCCCGGGCGGTGCTGGGCCAAGTGGTCCCAGGCCAGCACGGCCCGCACGGCCAGCAGGCGGTCCGGGGCGGCGGTTAGCGTCCAGGTGACCCGGTCGCCGGCGAGGGCCGGCACCGACGAGGCGCCGTCCAGGAACGGAGCCAGGACCTGCGGCGGCCGCTGCCCGCGCACCACGGCCTGCAGCGCGTCCCGGGCCGCCAGCACCTGCCGCTGCTCGTCCCGGCCGCCGGTGCCGCCCCGGCTGAGCAGCCAGGACCGGGCCGCGGCCGGGCTGGCCAGCTGGTCGGCCGGGACCCCGTCCACCCGCGAGGTGGTGTTGAGCAGGGCCAGCAGGAAGTCCTCGCCGTCGGTCCCGCCCACCGTCTCCGCTGGCATCGGCTCTCCTGCCCCGGGGCAGCCATAACCACCAACCACTCTTTGAGAGGTTATTCGATGGCGCGGCCTATTAGCGCTTGGCGGGCAGCGTGCGGACGTAGGCGGTGCTCCGCTCGACCCAGGGCACCAGGTCCTCGTCGGCGTCCACGTCGGCCGGGCCGACCCGCAGCCACCCTGTCATCTCGCGGCCGCCCATCACCGCCACCGTGGCGCTGGTCGTGCCGATCAGCCGGGCCGTCTCGGCCGGGTCGACCCGGACCAGGATGCCGCCCTGCCTGCTGGCGGTGATGGTCATGTTGCCGCCGATGAAGAAGGCCAGGCCGCCGAACATCCTCTTCTCGCTCAGCGTGGCCACCAGGCCCGGGTCACCGCCGATGATCAGCCGGATCCGGTCCGCCAGTTCCTGGTCGTAGGCCATGGCCAGGAGCCTAGCGAGACCCGCTGACACTCCTGCGATATCTTGACGTCGAGGTACTTTTGCAGCGATGGGAGCGGGACCGATGGCGGACGCGACGACCAGGTTCTCCAGTTACGCCGGCGCCTACGACCGGGTGCGGCCGCGGCCGCCGGCGGTGCTGGCCGAGGTGATCAGCCAGTGGGCAAAGGTGACACAGCCCGCCGTCATCGACATCGGGACCGGCAGCGGGCTCTCGCTGCTGCCGTGGTCGGGCCGGGCCCGGAAGGTCACCGGGGTCGAGCCGTCGGGCCCGATGCGGGCCATCGCCCAGCAGCGGGCCGCGGGCCTGCCCGACCGGGAGGTCTTCACCGTGGCCGAGGGGCGGGCCGAGGAGACCGGGCTGCCCGCCGGGACGGCCGACATCGTCACCGCCAGCCAGGCCATGCACTGGTTCGATCCGGACCGGGCCCTGCCCGAGATCGCCCGGCTGCTGCGGCCGGGCGGGGTGCTGGCCGCCTACGACTGCGACTGGCCGCCCGCCGTGGACTGGGAGGCCGACGCCGCCTACGTGGCCTGCGAGGACCACATGGCCACGCTGGAGATCGGCCGCGGCCTGCAGCCACCGAAGGCGGCCAAGGAGGAGCACGCGGCCCGGATGCGGGCCAGCGGCCTGTTCCGGTTCGTAACCGAGATCGCCGTCCACCACCAGGAGGAGGGGGACGCGGACCGGCTGGTGGCCCTGGTCCGCAGCCAGGGCGGCACGGTCGCGCTGCTGAACCAGGGGCTGTCCGAGGACGAACTGGGCCTGACCCGGCTGCGTGAGGTCGCGGAGCGCCGCCTCCCGGGCCCGGTTTCGTTCTGGTGGACCTACCGCGTCCGTCTGGCCGTCCGCTGACAGCCGGCCAGCCGGGCCACCGCGCTGACCGGCCCAGACGGCGCCCAGAGCCGTTCGCAAGGCGAATAGTTGTGTACTAACAACCTTTTGCGGCTATGCTAGGGAGACGTGCGCAAAACGGGACCAGGACACACTGAGCAGGGGCAGATCACGGACGCGAACCACGTCAACGGCAGCGGCCACGGGCCGGTCGGCAGCACCCCTGGCGGGGGCACCCGGGAGCGGGACAGCAGCGGCCGGCTGAAGAGCGGCAGCTACAAGTGGGTCGCCTTGTCGAACACCACGCTCAGCATGACCATGGCCACGATCGACGCCTCGATCGTGATCATCGCGATGCCGGCCATCTTCCGCGGCATCCACCTGAACCCGCTGTCGCCCGGCAACATCAGCTACCTGCTGTGGATGATCATCGGGTACCTGCTGGTGCAGGCGGTGCTGGTGGTGACCCTCGGCCGGCTGGGTGACATGTTCGGCCGGGTCAAGATCTACAACCTGGGTTTCGTGGTCTTCACCCTGGCCTCGATCGCGCTGTCGCTGGACCCCCTGCTGGGCGGGGCCGGGGCCCTCTGGCTGATCGCCTGGCGGGTCGGGCAGGCCTTCGGCGGCGCGATGCTGATGGCCAACTCGGCCGCCATCTTGACCGACGCCTTCCCGGCCAACCAGCGCGGCATGGCCCTGGGCATCAACCAGATCGCCGGCATCTCCGGCCAGTTCGTCGGGCTGCTGCTGGGCGGGATCCTGGCCGCCGTGGACTGGCGCCTGGTGTTCTGGGTCAACGTCCCGATCGGCATCTTCGGCACAATCTGGGCCTACCTGTCCCTGCACGAGATCGCCACCACCCGGAAAGCCAGGATCGACTGGCTGGGCAACGTCACGTTCGCGGTCGGCGCGAGCCTGCTGCTGGTGGCCATCACCTACGGCATCCAGCCGTACGGCGGCAGCGCGACCGGCTGGATGAACCCGTGGGTACTCAGCGGCCTGGCCGTCGGCGTGGTCCTGCTGGTGGCGTTCTGCTTCATCGAGACCAAGATCCCCGACCCGATGTTCCAGATGCGATTGTTCAAGATCAGAGCGTTCGCGTTCGGGAACCTGGCCTCGCTGCTGGGCGCGATCGCCCGCGGCGGCCTGCAGTTCATGCTGGTCATCTGGCTGGCCGGGATCTGGCTGCCGCTGCACGGTTACAACTACGTGGACACCCCGCTGTGGGCCGGCATCTACATGCTGCCGCTGACCGCCGGCTTCCTGATCGCCGGGCCGATCTCGGGCTGGCTGTCCGACCGCTACGGCCAGCGGCTGTTCGCCACCGCGGGCCTGCTCGTGGCCACCGCCGCCTTCGTCGGCCTGATGCTGCTGCCGATCGTGTTCCCCTACTGGCTGTTCGGCACGCTGATCTTCTTCAACGGCGTCGGGTCGGGGCTGTTCGCCTCGCCCAACACCTCGGCCATCATGAGCGCGGTACCGGCCAACCAGCGCGGCTCGGCGTCCGGCATGCGCTCGACGTTCCAGAACTCGGGCATGTCCCTGTCCATCGGCATCTTCTTCTCGCTGATGGTGGCGGGCCTGGCCGCCACCTTGCCCAAGACGCTGACCACCGGCCTGACCAGCCAGGGGGTGCCGCTGGACGTGGCGTCCAAGGTGGCCCACCTGCCCCCGGTGAGCACGATGTTCGCCGCCCTGCTGGGCTTCAACCCGGTCCACAACCTGCTCGCGCCGACCGGGGTGCTGAGCAAGCTGAGCCCGCACCAGGTCGGCGTGCTGACCGGCAAGTCGTTCTTCCCGCACGTCATCTCGGCGCCGTTCCACCACGGCCTGGTCATCGTGTTCACCGCGGCCGCGATCATGTCGTTCGTCGGCGCGCTGGTCTCGCTGCTGCGCGGCAAGCAGTACTACTACGAGGAGCCCGGCGCGGCCCCGGCCACCGTGCCGGCCGCCGTGAACGGGAACCGGGATGACCGACCTTCGGCCATCAGTGGGAACGGCCACCACACCAGCGGCCAGACGGTCAACGGCAACGGCGCCAACCGGCACACCGCCAACGGAGACGGCGTGACCCCGGATCAGGCGGCACGGCCCGCGCCCGGCGGGCGCGGATAGCTTAGGCTGACGTCATGCCGCGCTATGAATACCGCTGCCGCGCCTGCGGCGACACGTTCGAGCTGACCCGCCCGATGAGCGAGTCCTCGGCGCCGGCCGCCTGCCCGGCCGGGCACGACGACACGGTCAAGCTGCTGTCCACGGTCGCGGTCGGCGGCCGCAGTGCCAGTGCCGGGCCCGCCAGCGCCCCCATGGGCGGCGGCGGTGGCTGCTGCGGTGGCGCCTGCGGCTGCAGCTGAATGAGGCGAGCCACCCGGCATTTGGGGGCCCATTGGGCTACGCGGGCGCAGCCCGCGCGGGGGGTCTGGGGGCTATGCCCCCGGGGCCAGCACTAATCCTGTTTGCGGGCGATGGCGTCGGCCAGTTCGGCCTTGGACATCTTCGACCGGCCCTGGACGTCGAGCTTGGCCGCACGCTCGTACAGCTCCTGCTTGGTGTGGCCCTCGTAGTCCACGCCGCCGAACGCCTTACCCCGGCCCTCACGGGCCCGCGGGTTCTTCGACCGCGGGTCGGACGGGCCCTTGTGGTCCTTGTACTCCCAGCGGTCGCCGACCTTCTCGAACGTGTGCTTGACCGCGGCCCAGGCGACCCGGTTGGCGCGCTGCTCGTCCCCGTACTCGTCCAGCGCGCTGTCGTGGGCCTGGGCGAACGTGTCCTGGGCCTTCTTGGGTGAGCGGCGCAGAGTGCCCGGGAGTTCCTCCGGCCTGGGCTCGCCGCCGCTGGTGGTCTTCGGCATGATCGGTAACTTCCCGCCCCGGCGCCGTTAAACAGCCGAGGTCACCCTCCTGGCCTGAGGGCCAGCGCGGGTCCGCTCACGAACTGGCCCCGCCCTGGGTGCCGCTGAAATCAGTCTGGCTCGGGTGCGGGATGCCGGCGGCCAGTCCCATGTTCTGCCACAGCTTGGTCGGCGGCAGGGCCCGGCGCGGTGCGCCCGCGCCGGTCACGGTGGCACAGCCGCCCGCCTCCACCTTGACCGCACCGAGCTTCTTGCTGCCCTCGGCGAAGGTCAGCTGGTAGCTGACACCCTGGTCCATGGGGCACGACATGCTTCCCTTGGCCTGCGGCAGCGCGCACAAGCTGGTCGCCACCGCCCGGACCTGCGTACTGCTGGTCACCATGTCGGTGGCGGGAAACACGAACTTCAGGTGGTTCTGTGGCAGCTTGTTGACCCGGCGGACGGTGAGCGTGGTCAGCTCCGGGACCGCGCTGCACACTCCGGAACTGGCTTGCAACGCGGCACCGCTGGACGGTGAGCGCGACTGGCTCGGGGCCTTCCCGGCCGTGCTGGGGGCCTGGGTGCTGCCGCAGGCCGCGACGGCGGCCGCGGTGGCCACGGCGGCCAGGCCGGCCAGTGCGGTTCCGGCAGTCCGCCCCGGACGGGCGGGGGCGGTCTCTCGGTCGGTCGTGCGCTGACGCACGAACATGGGTCGTCTCCGTTTCCCGGCCATGGGCCCTGTCGGTCCCCCCAGATGGCCGTATCCCAGATTGGACGCCGCTCCGGGGGGCTACGGTTCCACATCCGTGCGTCACATGAGACATCGGGCCCGTCTCGCCTGGCGCAGCGGCGCCGGCCCGGATCCCGTTGCCTGGTAACCGAGACAACGGTGACACGGAGGCCGACACCATGACGATTCTGCTGACCGAGCGCTGGCCGCAGAGCCCCGGGCGGGCCCAGCCGGTGGCCGGCCGGGGGGCGGGCCGGGTGGCCGCCGTCGCCCTGTTCGCGGTGGTGGCGTTGTGCCTGCTGCGGACGCTGACGCTGATCGTGCTGGCCGGCTTGCCGCTGGGCCAGGCCCTGTCCCAGCAGCGGGTGGCCTCGGGCGCGCCGCTGGACCCGCGGGCCCCGTGGGCCAGCATCCCGGTGCCGGACACCGGCCCGCGGTCGTGGACCTGGGCCCGGGCCCACCTGCTGCTCAGCCAGGCCCGGTTCCGGGCCGACCGGATCCAGGCCGCCACCGGCTGGGCGCTGGTCACGGCGGCGGCGTTCCTGGCCTGGACCGGGGTGGTGCTCCTGGCCCGGTGACGACCGGGCCGCCGGGCCGCCGGGCCGGGCCGCCGGGCCGCCCCGGATCCGCCTCATTCGGGCGAATCGCCGGGAGCCGGGCGGGGTAGGTCTGATCAAAGATGAACAACGACCATCACAGGTTCTGGGCGCAGCTGAGCCCGCCTGACCAGGAGCGGCTGGTCGCCGCGGGCCGGATCGCGCAGTTCGGGGCCGGGACGACCATCTGCCGCCAGGGCGATCCCGCCGCTCATCTGTTCGTGGTGATGAGCGGCCTGATCAAGGTGATCACGGTGACCCGCGGCGGCCAGCAGCTGGTGCTCGCCCTGCGCGGCAACGGCGACGTGGTCGGGGAACTGGCCGGCGAGCTGACCGGGTTCCGCACCGCGTCGATGGTCGCGGTCACCGGGGTGCGGGCGGTGGTGGTCGGGCACGAGAAGTTCCTGGCCTTCCTGGACGGGCACCTCCCGGCCGCGCACGCCTACCGGCGGATGATCACCCAGCGGTTCAGCGACACCTCGGACAGCCTGTACGCCCAGTCCACCACCAGCGGCGCCCAGCGGCTGGCCCTGCTGCTGGTGGACCTGGCCGAGCAGTACGGCGAGCCGGCCGGGCCGGGGCCGGCCCTGGTGCTCACGCTGCCGCTGTCCCAGGAGGAGCTGGCCAGCCTGGCCTCAGCGTCCCGGGCCACGGTCACCCGGGCCCTGCACGACTGGCGCGGGCGCGGTTTAATTCAGACCCGCACCCGCCGGATAACGATCACCGATCCGGCCGCTTTGCGCCGCGTGGGCGGCCGGGACCGCTGACGGGTCACCCACGCCGATATGAAACCGCAGGTCAGTAACGATAAAAGGGTTTAGTAAAGCACCGGCGGGCGCTGGTTACGTTTAGTGAGCCGGATTTAAACCACGGACGTTAATGGCGTTTACCCGGCCAGGGCGCTCGCGCTGACCGGGTTGCGGATCATCGCCGAGTCGTACATCAAGGTGGCGACCCGCTGAACCTGGCCGACATTCAGCGAGGCTGGATAGGTGCCCAGCGTGACCTGGGCCGCGTCGGTGCGGCTCATGCCCGTGAGCCGCGGCAGCACGGCCTGGACCAGCCCCCGCTGGGCGGAGTCGGACTGCGCCTGGTCCAGTGCCTCCCGGAACGCCTGCAGGGCCGCCGAGTGCGCGCGGCCGTAAGAGCTGAGGCTGAAGTACCCCGACAGCGGCAGCCCGGAGGTCACCCCGCTGCTGGCGTTCACCACCTCGACCGCCCCGAGCTGTTCCTCGGCCTGCAGGATGTAGGGCTCGGTGGCCAGGATGGCCTTCACCCGGCCGCTGCGGAGCGCCCCGATCATGTCCTTGGCCGGCACCTGCGTCCAGGTCACGCTGCTCGGGCTCACGCCGTCGTTCTGCAGGACCTCTTCGGCGGCCAGGGTCTGGATGTCGTAGGGAATCGTGGCCGAGTACGGCATCACCCCAGCGGGCAGCGTGGCCACGCCGCCCGGCTGCCCCGCCAGCTGCTGCGGGGTGGTGATGCCCGAACCGGGCAGGGTCAGGATGGCCAGCGAATCCGAGGACGCGTCGTGCCCGTCGGCGACCAGCCGCAGCGAGGCCCGGCCGGTGGCCTGCGTGTAGAAGAAACCGGTGTAGTCCCCGGCCGCGATCCGCGCCTGGCCGCTGGTGAGGGCCTGGACCTCGGCGGTCAGGGACGGGTAGTCCTTGATCGTGACGTCCAGGCCGCGCTGCCGGAACAGCCCCTCCTGGACGGCCACCCGGAGCGGGGCGTTGTCGATTCCGGGCACGACCGCCACCGTGAGCGGGCCGCCCGCACCGGACCCGCCCGGGCCCGAGCCTTGACAGCCGGCCGCCAGCGCCAGCACCGGCAGTACGGCCAGCACGATGCGCCAGGTGGGGTTACGGACACCGGCGCGCGCCAGCCGCATAAGGCCTCCAGGCGGAGAATCCGGGCGTTATCGGCCCAACCGTAGCGCCAGAGACCACTGCGGTGCAGGCAGATTGACCAGTATCGGCATTGCAAAACGCTATCTTTCGGCATTTATCCACTGATATAGAAGAGATGGTCACACAATGGCGGCCCCGCAACGCCCCGGCAGCGCGGCGATCCGCCCGTGCCCAGCCCGGCGAGCGTGGGACCTATTGCAGATCCGGGCGTCCTGATAGTTACGATTTTTCGTCCTTTGGCGCGTTGCAGCCCGTTAGGGTGGCGATGCGGGTCGATCGATGAGCCGTGCGCGCAGAATTGTCCTGGCGAGAAGGAGCAAACCGTGTCGGTTTCGCTGCGGCGTCCGTATGCCGCTAGACACCTGCCGCTCGCATGATGCGGAACGCCGGCGATGCTCCGCCGAAGGCCAGGAGGGCACGCGGCAGCCATCGTGCTGCGGTCGGCCGATGGCGCGATGACGGCACGACCGAAACTGCCGATGGCTCCGCCTTTCAGGACAGGCCGCCGGCCAGTGCGCTCCGCCCGGGACGGCCTGGCGGGCAGCGGCCCGGCGGGGGCCCGGCCCAGCCGCTGGCCGGCGGGCCGGCCCAGCGCCCGGCGGCGCCCCAGTACGCGCTGAAGAACTGGCGGGTCCGGTCGCGCCTGATCCTGCTGGTCATCATCCCCACCCTGACCGCCGTCGCGGGCGGCGGGATCTTTATCGCCTCGTCCCTGCACAGTGCCAGCGTCGACCAGCGGGTGGTGACGCTGGCGGGCCTGAGCGACAAGATCACCGGCCTGGTCGGGGCCCTGCAGACCGAGCGGCAGGACACGGTCCGGTTCATCATGCTCGGCGGCGCCAACGGCGGCCGCGGCGCTACCGCCAAGCCGGCCAGCTCGCCGACCCCGGAGCTGAGGCTGCTCGGCCAGGACTACGCGACCACCAACCGCTGGGCGGGCCAGGTCAAGGCGCTGGCCGGGGATATCGGCGGTTCCTACCCGGCGCTGGCCCAGCAGGAGACGAAGTCGGCGCTGACCGTGATCGGGAACCTGTCGCCCATCCGCGCCACCGCGACCAGCACGCAGCTGCCCCCGCTGATCGTGATCAAGGAGTATGCGAGCGCGATCAGCGGCCTGCTCGCCCTGCAGAGCCAGATCGCGGTGGGCAGCAGCGACTCGGACCTGGCGGGCGAGGTCCGAGTGCTCGGCCTGGTTTCCAGCATGAAGGAGCAGGCGTCGCAGCAGCAGGCCCTCCTCACCTCGGCCCTGCGGCCCGACCTGGTCAGCCTGGGGCAGTTCGGCCCGGCTCAGCAGTTGGCGCTCACCAACGCCCAGGCCCAGCAGCAGGGCTTCCTCAGCGAGTTCGGCACCGCGGCCACGGCCGGCCAGCAGCAGCAGCTGGACAGCGTGCTGTCGAGCCCCAGCGTCGTCCAGGCCCAGGCTCAGGAGCAGCAGGCCATCTCGCTGGCGTCGAGCAACTCGCCCATCGCCACCGACCCCACGGTCTCCGACGCCAGCTCGGCGCTGGGGTACGTGGTCGGCGGCATGCGCTCGGCCGAGCAGCGGTTCTCGGGCTCGGTGATGTCTCGCGGCGCGTCCCTGCACGACGGCGCGATCGCCCTGGCCGTCATCTACAGCCTGGCCGTCGCCCTGCTGCTCGGGATCGCGCTGACCGCCACCCTCATCATCGGCCGGTCGATGGTGCGCCCGCTGCGCCGGCTGCGGAACGGGGCGCTGGAGATAGCCGAAGACCGGCTGCCCGACGTGGTCCGCCGGATCAACGAGTCCGGCGGGGAGGGCCTCCCGGCCGACGTGGAGCCCATCGACGTCGACTCCTCGGACGAGATCGGCGAGGTCGCCCGGGCCTTCGACCAGGTGCACCGGGAAGCCGTCCGGCTGGCTGGCAACGAGGCGGCGCTGCGCGGCAACGTCAGCGCCATGTTCATCAGCCTGTCCCGGCGCAGCGTGCCGCTCATCGACCGGCTGAGCCGGATGATCGACTCCCTGGAACTGACCGAGGACGACCCCAACCGGCTGTCCGACCTGTTCTCCATGGACCACCTGGTCACCCGCATGCGCCGCAACTCCGAGAACCTGCTGGTGCTGGCGGGCGAGGAGCCGGTGCGCAAGTGGAGCGAGCCGGTGCCGCTCTCGGACGTGGTCCGGGCCGCGGCCTCGGAGATCGAGCAGTACGGCCGGGTGCTGCTCGAGGTCCAGCCGGGCATCGTGGTCTCCGGCCAGGCCGCCGCCGACGTGGTGCACCTGCTCGCGGAGATCATCGAGAACGCGACCATGTTCTCCCCCGACGACACCCCGGTGCGGGTGTTCGGGCAGGAGGTGACCAGCGGTGGCGTGATGCTCGAGGTCACCGACCGCGGCATCGGCATCTCACCGTCGCGCCTGGCCGACATGAACTGGCGGCTCGAGAACCCGCCGCTCATCGACGTGTCGGTGTCCCAGCACATGGGGCTGTTCGCGGTGTCCCGGCTGGCGGCGCGGTCCGGGGTGCGAATCAGGCTGCGGACGGCGAGCCCGCAGGGCCTGTCCGCCCTGGTCTGGCTGCCCAGCACCCTGGCGGGCCGGGAAACCGCCCACGATGCCGAAGAGCGGGCCCGGCGGCTGGCCGAAGGCCAGGCACCGTCCTCGCTGCGGGCCGGCGGCCGGCGGGCCCGGGGCGGCGCGGGACACGCGGCGGGCGTGGGCCGGAGAGGCTCCAACTGGTTCCGGGCCCAGCGGCCGTCGGATGATCGCGCCCCCGACGTCTCGCCCAGCGGTTCCGTGCCCAGCCCGGTCGCGCCGAGCCCGATCACGGCCGGACCGGTGGCCAGCACACAAGCGGGCGTGCCCATCGCCAGTGTGCCGGTCCCTGGGCCGCCCCTGGTTGGCCCGCCCGTGATTGGCGCGGGCGAGACCGCCACTCCGGCCTGGCGCGCGTTCAGCACCCCGGCCGCTGGTGGGCCGGCACCCGGCGCCCTCGTGCCTGGCGCGCCAGCGTCGCCCATTTCCGCCAGCGGCCCGCCGGCCCAGCCGGTGGCCGACGACCGCACGTCGGCCGGGCTGCCCGTGCGGAAGCCGGGGGCGAACCTGTTCGCCGGTTCGATCGAGGGCACGAAGGCCAGTGATCCCGGTCTGGCCGAGACGCAAGCACCCGGGGCGGTCAGGCCGGCCGGGCCCCCGCACCAGACACCACCACCCCTACGCCGCTCACCCGAAACAGCACGCAGCCGTCTCAGCGGATTCCAGCTTGGAAGCCGTGAGGCCGAGTCCGGGATCCCGGGCGCCGGAGAGGAAACCAGCCGATGAGCCAGTCGTACCGCCAGGACCTGAACTGGCTGGTCACCGACTTCACCACCCGGGTCGAGGACATCGCGCACGCGATCGTGGTGTCCGCCGACGGAGTGCCACTGGCCGTTTCCACCGGCATTCCCGACGAGGCCCTGGAGAAGTTCGCCGCCATCGTCTCCGGCCTGACCAGCCTGGTCGAGGGGGCGGCGCGGATCTTCGAAGGCGGCACGCCCACTCAGGCCATGGTGGAGATGCAAGACGGCCTGATGCTGATCAAGGCGGTCAGCGACGGCTCCAGCCTCGCGGTGCTGGCCGCGCCGGAGTGCGACACCCGGCAGGTCTCGTTCGAGATGACCCGGCTGGTCGGCGCGGTCGGTGAGCTGCTGACGCCCGCCGCCCGGGCCAACTCATTAATGCTGGCGCGCGCCCAGGGCGTGAACGGGCCGCCCCTGGTAGCCACCGGCGACCAGGACCTCGAACTGGTACACCCCGTCCTCCACCGGCGACAGCGGCCCGGGTAGTGCGTGCGGCGAGGCCAGGCCGCCCTGCGGCAGCATCACCGGCTCGCTGAACGGCTGCAGGCGCGCGCGACCGCGGCCTGGCCGGCCGGCCAGGCCGCTCGCTCCCGTGAGTTCGGTATCAGACCAGCCAGAAGTGCTCGAAGTCCCAGCCCGACAGCGACTCACCCACCTTGGCGGTGCCGTAACCGGCGATCTTGCTGGTGTAGGCGTCCAGCGTGTCCATGAAGGTGGGAATGATGTAGGCGCCCTGCTCGAAATCGATCTGCTGCATCTGGTGCAGGATTTCCTTGCGCGTCGACGCGTTGCTGGTCGCGTTGGCCTGCTGGTACAGGTTGTTGTAGTGGGCGCTGTTCGAGTGCGTCTCGTTGAACGGCGACGACGAGCCCAGGAACGACTGCGCCACCTGGTTCAGGTACGGGGCGTAGCTGTAGTAGTCCTGGGAGAACGTCCAGTTCAGGTAGTTCGACCCGAAGAAGGTGCCGGGGTCGATCTGCTTGATGTTGACCTTGACCCCGGCCGCCGCGGCCTGCTCCGCGAACACGGTGGCCAGCGCGACCGTGGCGGTCGCGATCGGCGATGTCGTCAGGGTGACGGACAGGTTTTCGTGGCCGGCCTGCTTGAGCAGGGACTTGGCCTGCGGGATGTCCTGCTGCCGGCGCAGCGAGGAGTTGAAGTCGGCGTCGTAGGGGGCGAAGACGTCGCTGGCCACCACCCCGAAACCGTCCAGCGCCGAGTCGATCATCTGCTGCCTTCCGACCAGGAGGCGGAAGGCCTGGCGAACCCGGGTGTCGTTGAAGGGCGCCTGGTCGATGCGCATGGTGAACGGCTTGAACTGCCCGGTGTGGGACGCGACCGCCTTCACCCCGGCGGTGTTGGCCAGGGCCGCCATCTGCGGCGGGTCCAGCTGGCCGGCGGCCTGGATGACGTTGGTGGTCAGGGCGTCCTGAACCGCGGTGTTGTCGCTGAAGTCGGTGATGGTCAGGGTGTCGGCGTAGGGAAGCCCGCTCTTCCAGTAGTTCTTGTTGCGGACGAAAACACTGCGCTGCCCCGGGGTGAAGCTCTGATAAGCGAATGGCCCGGTCCCGTCCGGGGTTTTCCCGTTGAAGCCGGTCGGCACCACGTACAGGTAATACCAGCCCCCGGCCAGCTGGTCGACAAAGCTGCCGAACGGGGTCTTCATCGGGACCTGGACGGTGAGCTTGTCCACCGCCTTGACGCCCTTGATGTCGACCGGGCCGAAGAACAATGTCCCGCTGTAGCCGTTGGAGACAATCCGGTTCATCGTGTAAACGACGTCGGCCGACGTGAGGGATTTCCCGCTGTGGAACGTGACCCCGGGACGGAGGCGGATGGTCCACATCGTGAGCGCCGCGTTCGGGGTAATGGACTCGGCCAGCACGTACTCGACCTTGGCGTCCTTGTTGAGCTTGACCAGCGGCTGGTAGAGCGCCTCGAAACGGCCGGTGTCCAGGTAGGTCAGGCCCTGGTGCGGGTCGAGCGTGTCCGAGGTCGAACCGCCGGACAGGCCCACCTTGATGTTGCCCCCGCGCTTCGGCTTGCCCGCGCCGGCCGCGGAGGCCGAGCTGTTGGCACCCTTGGAGCCGCTGGACCCGGTCGAGCAGCCGGCCAGCAGGCCGCCCGCGGTGGCGGCGGCGCCGGTGAGGGCGATCCCGCGAAGAAAGTCGCGGCGTCCGGGCATTTCCTTCAGCACGGGCGCCGAACGCTCGTCCGAATGGCCCACGAGGCTACCTCCACATTAAAGATCCAGAGCAAAATCGCTGACCGCACGGCACAAACCAGGTCAACCCTGCCATGGAGCCTAGAGGGCGGTGAACCAGCCTGTCCCGGGCATTGATCAGCGTTTCGGACACAATGCCGTCAAGTACCCGCCGGTAGCGCTGCGACCTGGGCCTTTAAGGGTATGGCGCGGGCCCGGCGGACCGGTTGTCTTCCCGCATACCGGCTGCGGTTATGACCGAAACGAGCCAAACGCGTTAGCATGCACCGTCGGCGCCAGCACCCAGACAAAGGATCGACCACGTGACTGCCCACCCGATCCTGCGCCTGGTCCGCCGGCGGCTGGCCTTCGGGGTCCTCACCCTGTTCCTGGTCTCGGTGGTGGTTTTCCTGGCCACCGAGGTGCTGCCCGGTAACGCCGCCTACGCCGTGCTCGGGCGCAATGCCAACCCGCAGCGGGTGCGGGCGCTGGAGAACACGCTGCACCTGAACCGGGGCCTGTTCGATCAGTACTGGGTCTGGATATCCGGCCTCTTCCGGGGGCAGCTGGGAAACTCCCTGGTCAACCACCAGTCGGTGTGGAGCCTGATCGAGCCGAGGCTGATCAACTCGGCGGTGCTGGTCCTGGTCGCCGGGGTGATCGGCTCGCTCCTCGGCGTGGCCCTGGGCGCCCTGGCCGCGGTGCGCAAGGGCGGGTGGTTCGACCAGGTCACATCGCTGATTCTGCTGGCCGCGACGTCCCTGCCCGAGTTCGTCGTGGCCATCGGCCTCATCATCGTCTTCGCCACCGTGGTCTGGCACCTTCTGCCGGGCGTCTCGCTGCTTGCCCCCGGCACCTACGCCTGGAGCGAACCGAAGCTGCTGATCCTGCCGGCGGCCACGCTGGTGATCGTGATCGTGCCGTACACCATGCGCATGATGCGGGCGGCCATGGTCGAGGCGCTCGAGTCGGACTACGTGGAAATGGCCGAGCTGAAGGGCGTGCCGAAATGGCGCATTGTCCTGGTGCACGCGCTGCCGAACGCCCTGGCCCCGACGATCCAGGTCATCGGGCTCGGCTTCCTGTACCTGGCGGGCGGCATCGTCATCGTCGAGAACGTCTTCAACTATCCGGGCATCGGCCAGGGGCTGGTCGACGCGGTCAACGGCCGTGACGTCCCGGTGATCCAGTTCATCGTGGTCATCCTGGCCGCCTTCTACGTGGTGATGAACATCCTCACCGACGTGGTCGCGCTGCTGGTCACCCCCAGGCGACGGATTGCCAGGTAGGCGCCATGACTGAGAACACCCCGGCCGCACCGGCCGCCGCCCTCCCGTCGCGGCCGCGGCCAGGGACCCGGCGCCGCCGGCCCGCGTCGACGCTGCTGGCCGCCGTGCGCACGCCCCGCGGCGCGATCGGGCTGGCGATGGCGGCCGTGGTCGTGCTGACCGCGATCGTCGGCCCGCTGGCGGCCCCGTACGCTTCCGTCGCGCCGGTCACGCTGGCCTTCGGCCATCCCTCGGGGCAGTACCTGCTCGGCGGCGACTATCTCGGCCGCGACGTGCTCTCGCGGGTCCTGGATGGCGGCTGGGTGCTGCTGGCGATGGCCGCCTGCGCGACCGCGCTGGGGATGGTGGGCGGCGCCCTGGCCGGGATCTCAGCGGCCTACCTGCGCGGCGTCAGAGATGGCCTCATCATGCGGGTGGTGGACGTGATCCTGTCGTTCCCGCAGCTCGTGTTCGCGCTGCTGCTGCTCAGCCTGCTCGGCCCCAAGCTCTGGCTGATCACGCTGGCGGTGGGCATCTCCCACGCCCCGCAGGTGGCCCGGGTGCTGCGGTCGGCCACCCTCGACATCTCGGAACGGGACTTCGTCAAGGCGGCCGAACTGCAGGGCATGTCGCCGCTCAAGGTCATGGTCAAGGAGATCCTGCCCAACCTGGTCAGCCCGGTCACGGTCGAGGCCGGGCTCCGGCTGACCTACTCCATCACCATCATCGCGGGACTGGCCTTCCTCGGCTTCGGGCAGCCGCCTCCCGCCGCCAACTGGGGAACGATGATCTACGAGAACCGGTCCGGCCTGTCCCTGAACCCGTGGGCGGTGATCGTGCCCGCCGCGCTGATCGCGCTGCTGACCATTGGGATCAACACCTTCACCGACAGTTTCGCGCGGGTCGCCATCGGGGTTGACCGCCGGCCCGAGGAGGCCGCGCTGATCGACGATCTCGGCCAGGGGTCCGGTCAGTGAGCCAGCAACCGGCCCGGCTGCAGGTCATCGGCCTGCAGGTCCGGACGGATTCGGCGGGCCGGCCCGGCACCGGGGTGGTCGACGACATCTCGTTCGCGGTCCCGGCCGGCGAGGTGCTCGGCCTGGTCGGCGAGTCCGGCTCGGGCAAGACCACCGTGGCCCTGGCCCTGCTCGGGCACGCGCGCCGGGGCCTGCGCATCAGCGCGGGCCAGATCCTGCTGGACGGGACCGACCTGCTGACGCTGAGCCGGCCCGAGCTGCGGGCCGCGCGCGGCGCGCGGGTCAGCTACGTGCCCCAGGACCCGGCCGCCGCGCTCAACCCCGGGCTGCGGATCGGCACCCAGGTCCGGGAGGTGCTGCGGGTGCACGCCGCCGATGCCGGCCCGGCCGGGGCCGGCGATTCCGGTGACCGGATGGCCGAGGTGATGCGTGAGGCCTACCTGGACCCCACCCCGGAACTGCTGCACCGCTACCCGCACCAGCTGTCCGGCGGCCAGCAGCAGCGGGTCGCGCTGGCCATGGCGTTCGCCTGCCGGCCGGCCCTGATCGTGCTGGACGAGCCGACCACCGGCCTCGACGTCACAACCCAGCGCCACATCCTGAACACCGTCCGGACCTTGTGCCGCTCCTACGGGGTGGCCGCCGTCTACGTCAGCCACGACCTGGCCGTGGTCAGCGGCCTGGTGTCCGACGTGGCGGTCATGTACGCGGGGCGCATCGTGGAGATCGGGCCCGCGGCCCGGCTGTTCGGCGATCCCGTGCACCCGTACACCCGCGGCCTGATCCGGGCCGTGCCGTCACCCGAGCGGGCCGAGGTGCTGACCGGTATCGACGGCCAGCAGCCCCGGCCCGGCCGCCGCGGCGCCGGCTGCTCGTTCGCCCCGCGCTGCGGCTACGCCATCGCCGCCTGCACCAGCACGGCCCCCGAGCCGGTGACGGTGGCGGGCCGGGCCGTGCGCTGCCTGCGCGCTCAGGACCTCGAAGCCGGTGATCCCGGGCACCTGCCGGTGCTGGCCGCCCCGCCCGCCGCGGCCGGCACCCCGGCCCTGTCGGTCCGGGACGTCGCGGCCAGCTACGGCGGCACCCAGGTGCTGACCGGAATCGGCCTGGAGGTGCCGCCGCGCACCTGCGTGGCCATTGTCGGCGAGTCCGGATCGGGCAAGACCACGCTGGCCCGCTGCGTGGCCGGGCTGCACCGCGACTGGACCGGCGAGATCGCCTTCCAGGGCACTGCCCTGGCCCCGGGCGCCCGCCAGCGCAGCAAGGACCTGCTGCGGCGGGTGCAGTACATCTTCCAGAACCCGTACACCTCGCTGAACCCGCGCAAGACGATCGGCCAGATCCTCGACCAGCAGGTCCGGCAGTTCAGCGACCTGTCCCGGCGCGACCGCTCGGCACGGGTGGCCGAGGTCCTGAAGGACGTGTCACTCGGCCCCGACCTGCTGTTCTCCTACCCCGACCAGCTGTCCGGCGGGGAACGGCAGCGGGTGGCGATCGCCCGGGCCCTGGCCGTCCGGCCGGAACTGCTGATCTGTGACGAGGTGACCTCGTCCCTGGACGTCTCGGTCCAGGCCATCATCATCGAGTTGCTGCGCCGGATTCAGCAGGAGCACCACCTGGCGATGATCTTCATCACCCACAATCTGGCCCTGGTCCGCAGCATCGCCCAGTCCGTGGTGGTGCTGCGGGAGGGCACCGTGGCCGAGTCGGGCCCGGTCGGGCAGGTCCTGGAGCACCCGGCCAGCCCTTACACCCAGCGCCTGGTCCAGGACGTGCCCAAGCTCAGCCGGAGCTGACCGGGTCGCCGGGGTCCTCCGGGCCGAGCAGCCGGGTGAGCACGCGGTCGAGCGCGGCCAGGTCGGCGGCGGGCAGGTCGCGGACCGGCCGGGGCGGGGCGCCCAGGATCTGGTCGGCCAGCCGGGCCTGCTCCCGGCCGGGCGCGGTGATGGAGACGAGCTTCGACCGGCGGTCGCCGGGGCGGACGGCCCGGACCACCAGGCCGCGGCGTTCCAGGTCGTCGACGACCACCGTGGTGTAAGGCGGGTCGGTACCGAGCCCGGCGGCCAGCTCGCGCATGGTCAGCGGGCCACCCGCGATGCGCCGCAGCGCCTTGGCCCGGATGAAGCTCATGCCGAGCGCGTCGGTGACCTTCTTGCGGCGGTCGTAGCGGTCCAGCACCAGGGTGCGCATGGCCTGCCAGGCCCGCGCGGCCAGTTCCTCGTTGGTCATGGGATGCTCACCGTGGACCTCTCGTCGGCGGGCGACAGCAGGCTGGCCGTGCGGGCCGCGCTGCGCTGGGCCCGGGCCCCGGTGGTGACCAGGGCGAGGACGAGCCCGATGGCGCCCAGAGCGGCCACGATCCACCATCCAGGGCGGCTGGCCGCCACGAACCCGGCCGCCATTCCCCCGCGCAGATTAACGCTCAGTACCGAGCCCATCACGGCCACGCCGAGCGAGCTGCCGATCTGGCGGCTGGCCGAGGCGACCCCGGCCGCCACCCCGGCCTGCTCGCGCGGCATACCCGACACCGCCGAGTTGGTGATGGCCGCGTTGACCAGGCCGAGCCCGGCCCCGAAGATCACGTAGGCCAGGAACAGGTAGGGCAGGCTGGTCAGATCGGTCAGCCGGGTCATCAGCAGGCCCGCGGCGATGATCAGGATGCCGGAGCCGACCATCGGGATCCGGGTCCCCCGGCTGGCCACGATCCGCCCGGACACCGTGGCACAGATAGCCAGGGCCACCGCCATCGGCAGCAGGTAGAGCCCGGCCACCAGCGGCCGGTAGGCCCGCACATCCTGCAGGTACAGGGTGTTCAGGAACAGGAACCCGGCCAGGGCCGCCATCGAGGTGATCGCGGTCGCGGTCGCCCCCGAGAACGGCGCGCTGCGGAAGAACCGCGGGTTGAGCAGCGGCTCGTCCCGGCGCGACTCGTACCAACCGAACACCGCCAGGGTCACCGCGGCCAGAGCGAACAAGCCGATGATCAGGGCCGAGCCCCAGCCCGCGTCCGGGCCCTCGATGATCGCGTAGGTGAGCGAGGCCAGCAGCACGATCAGCAGCACCTGCCCGGCCGGGTCCGGCCGCCGGGCCCGCGGCGCCCGCGACTCGGGCACGAACAGCGCGCAGAGCACGATGGCGGCGATCCCGACCGGGATGTTGACCCAGAAGATGCCGCGCCAGCCCACCGAGTCGACCAAGGCTCCGCCCGCCACCGGTCCCAGGGCCATGCTCAGCCCGAACACCGAGCCCCAGAGCCCGATGGCCTGGGCCCGTTCCCGCCGGTCGGTGAACGTGTTGGTGATGATCGACATCGCCACCGGGTTGAGCATGGAGCCGCCGACCGCCTGCAGCATCCGGAACGCCACCAGCCAGCCCAGGCCCGGGGCCAGGCTGCAGGCCAGCGAGCCGAGCGTGAACACGGTCAGCCCGGTCTGGAAGGTCCGGCGGCGGCCGATGCGGTCGGCGGTCGACCCGGCGAACATCAGCAGGCTGGCCAGCACCAGGGTGTAGGCGTCGATGGTCCACTGCAGGCCGGAGACGGACGAGTGCAGGTCTTTGGCGATCGAGGGCAGGGCGACGTTCACGATCGTGCTGTCCAGCCCCACGATGAACAGGCTCAGGCAGCAGATGGCCAGCACGAGCAGGCGACGCCGGCGGGTGAGATCGGGCAGGGCGCTTCACCTCGGTAGCAAAATTTGTGTTGCTAAAACTATTGTAAGCTTACAATTAATAACGAAGGTAGTGGCGCGCGTGTTCCGGGCCGGCGCGAGAGGCCGGTCACCCAGGCCGCACCGCCGCCGGTCACTCCGGCCCCTGCCGTCACTCCCGGCGGCACGAAATTCGGACAAACTCGGACACTGCATGCCGTTCTCCTGCGGCAAGACGCGTTCTAGGTCTACATTTGTCCCACCCGTCAGGGCCCCTGGCTCCCGGGCCACGGAGCACGCGGGGGCTGCAGGCTCTAGGTGCCAGGGGGGACGATGAGCCGGAGACTTCTCCAACTGGTCATGCCCGTCTTCCCTGACCGCCGCATGTTCCGGCTCCACGACTCGGCCGTCGACCCCAACGCCCCCGGCGCCCCGCTCCCCCCGGTCGGCTCGCTGATCAGCGTGAACCGCGAGCAGCTGTGGATCGGCAGCTTGCAGGAGCAGCTCGACGTCCGGGTGGTCATCGAAGAGTGGGACGGCGCGCCGCCGCCGTTCGGCGATACCTGGCAGGAAGAGGCCAAGTGCCGGCTGTACCTGCGCGGCTACCTCAGCATCGACGAGGGCGCGGTGGGCAAGGCCATCCACGGCCTGCGCCTGGCCAGCGGGGTGGGCGACTACGCGGTGCGGGTCTACGCCAGCAACCGCGAGGAGGCCGCCCGCCGCTACGCCGAGCTCTACGACGCCTACCGCAATCCCCTGGCCGACGAGTTCCAGCAGGCCAAGAAGCAGCTGGAAGGCCTGGAGCGGTACCTGATCCAGCTCTGGCGCGAGTACTTATCGCCGCGGATTCCGGTGCCGCGGCGGCCAGGGTTATCGCCGGTCAGCCCGGACGGCGAGCCGGTGGTCAGCCCGGAGGGCCGGCCGGAGGTCAGCCCGAGCCCTGACCGTGCTCCTGAGCGTAGGCGGCCGAAGCCGACGGGGCCCCCGCCGATGAGCTGGGGCGCGCCGTGTGACTGGTGTCCGAGGCCCTGGCTGGCGGCCGGGTCGCGGCCGATGACCTGACGCTGTTCTTCGTGCCCGTGCTGCCGGTGCCCGTGCCCGGGGCCGCGCCGATCTTGGCCTGGCCGGGCCCGGAACTGGTGGACGAGGTGGTCACCGGCTGGTGGCCAGTGGTCCGCCCGCCGGACCGAAAGGGCAGCATCGCGTACACCATCAGGGACACCATGGCCACCACAACCACGGTGAACAGGGAGCCGATGACGCGGGCCCGGGTGGAGCGGAAGATGCTCGCGCGACCCGGCTTGCGGAACCGGGCCAGGTTCGAGGCCAGCCCCGGCTCCTCCGCGGCCAGATGCCGCTCGATTTCGGCGAGCATGCGCTGCTCGTCCATGGACAGCGCCATCGCGCTACCTCCGCGTCGCACGCCGGTGGGGATACGGCTACATTCTCCCTCACCGCAAGATCTTTATCCAATTGTTCCGCGTTTGCCGTCCACCCGTTTCGGGGTCGACGGTCACGGCCGGACCAGCCTATCGAACAGGTGGTCGAGTTCGGCGGCGGGGTCAGCGGTGAGGCCGGTGTGCACCGGGCCCGGCTGGACGATCGTGCTGCGCGGCGCGGTCAGCCAGCGGAACCGCTCCCCCAGCGGCCGCCCGGCCAGCGGGCCCTCGGAGCAGGCCTTGCTGAACGCGGTCAGCGCGGTGCGCACCGCGTCGAGGTCGACCGCGGGATCCAGGGCCCGCAGCCGGTCCTCGTCGAGCTCGATCCGCGCGCACAGGTAGCGGTACTGCTGGGAGTAGACGATGACCCCGGCGTTGATGGCCTCGCCCCGCTCGACCCGGGGCACCACCCGGATCAGGGCGTACTCGAACACCTCGGTGGCCGCCCGCCCGGCTGCTGGCGCGGCTGATGGTTCGGCTCGCGGTGAGGTCATCGCTGGATCAGCTCCGGCAGCAGCGGCACCCGGGCCAGCAGGTGTTCGACGTAGGCCGGGCCGGCCCGTTCGCCGAACCAGTCCGGCGGTACCAGCCCGGCCACCTCGGCCAGCAGGGCTACAGTGACCCGCGGGGCCAGCTCTTCGTGGGCCGCGGCCAGGCCGGTGGCCCGGTCGCCCAGCACGTGCTCCCGCGCGTCATAGGGCCGGTCCGGCCGGGCGGTGGGCCAGTTGTGGTGGAAGTACAGGGCCGCCCCGTGGTCGATGAGCCAGATGTCGCCGTGCCAGACCAGCAGGTTGGGGTTGCGCCAGGTGCGGTCGGGGTTGCTGACCAGCGCGTCGAACCACAGCAGCTGGCTGGCGAACCCGGGCTCGGCCGTCCAGCCCAGCGGGTCGAACCCGGCCGACCCGGGCAGGAAGTCCACCCCGAGGTTCAGCCCGTTGCTGGCCTTGAGCAGGTCCTGGATCTCCGGGTCCGGCTCGCTGCCCGGGATCCGCGGGTCAAGCTCGGCCAGCACCAGCTCGGGCACGCGCAGCCCGAGCCGACGGGCCAGCTCGCCCGCGATGATCTCGGCCACCAGGGCCAGTGGCCCCTGCCCGGCCCCGCGGAACTTCATCACGTAGGTACCCAGGTTGTCGGCCTCCACGATGGCCGGCAGCGACCCGCCCTCGCGCAGCGGGGTCACGTACCGGGTGACCGTGACGTGTTCGAGCATGGCGCTCATTATCCCGCCCGATTTATTCGAACATACCTATGATCAGCTCGAACACAGGTTCTATGCTGGGCTCATGCGATGGGACCACATGCGGCTCGACGAGCCCGAGGACGGCGGCGGCAGCGACGCCGGCGGGTGCGGGACCGGGGGAAACGCGCTGTTCCAGCGGGGCGCGGTGACCCGCACGTTCGACACCCCGGGCTTCCGGGGCATGACCTTCTACGAGATCCAGGCCAAGTCCATCGTCAACCGCGTCCCGGCCACCTCCAATATGCCTTTCACCTGGACAATCAACCCCTATAGGGGATGCCAGCATGCATGTGCCTATTGCCTCTCGGGTGAAACACCGATTTTGATGGCGGACGGCACCACCAAGCCGCTGGCAAACGTCCGGGTTGGCGACGCGATCTACGGCACCGTCCGCAGCGGCTGGTACCGGCACTACACGGTTACGACGGTCCTGGCGCATTGGTCGACGGTCAAGCCGGCTTATCGGATCACACTGGCGGACGGGACCCACCTCGTCGCCAGCGGCGAGCACCGCTTCCTTACCCCGCGCGGCTGGAAGCACGTGACCGGCGCTGAGCAGGGACCGCGGCAGCGGCCGTTCCTGACCGTCAACAACAAGCTGATGGGGACGGGCGGATTCGCGGAGTCGCCCAAGGACACCGTCGACTACCGGCGGGGCTACCTCTGCGGCATAGTTCGCGGCGACGGCATGCTCCGCTACAGGCCTGGGCCCCATGGAGGCAGTGGGACATTCCGGCTTGCACTGGTGGACGAGGAGGGACTGCACCGGACCCGCCACTGTCTGGCTTCCGTTGGCATCGTGACGACGGAGCGGACCTTCGCCGAAGCTCATGGGGAGCGGAAGGCTTTGCGGGCGATTTACGTGTGCTCCGGTGGCTCCGTAAATACGATCAAGCACCTGATCGCTTGGCCCGAGGCGCCTACACCAGAATGGCAGAAGGGCTTCTTGGCCGGGATCTTCGACGCCGAGGGCAGCTGCAGCCGAGGTATCTGGCGAATCTCCAATACCGATCCGCAGATGATCGACGCGACCACCCGATCATTGGCGGCCCTTGGTTTTGACTACGTGCTGGAGCCGTCGGGCCTGCCGAACGGGCTGGTAACCGTCAGGCTGCGCGGTGGGCTGACGGCGGTGGTTCGCTTCTTTCAAACCACCGATCCCGCCATCACCCGGAAGCGCTCGATCGACGGTTTCGCGCTCAAGAGCGAAGCCAAGCTGCAGGTGGCGGAGATCAAGCCGCTGGGCATCGAGATGGCCATGTACGACATCACCACCGGCACCGGTGACTTCATCGCCAACGGGGTAGTCAGCCACAACTGCTTCGCCCGCAACACGCACACCTACCTGGACCTGGACGCCGGGCACGACTTCGACTCCAAGGTGGTGGTCAAGGTCAACGCGCCCGAGCTGCTGCGCAAGACGCTGGCCTCGGCGCGGTGGAAGGGCGAGCACATCGCCATGGGCACCAACGTCGACTGCTACCAGCGGGCCGAGGGCAAGTACCAGCTGATGCGCGGCATCATCAGCGCGCTGCGGGACCGGGCCAACCCGTTCTCGATCCTGACCAAGGGCACACTGATCCTGCGCGACCTGGACCTGCTCACCGAGGCGGCGGCCGTGACCGACGTCGGGCTGAACTTCTCCGCAGGGTTTGTCGACAAAGAGCTATGGCGGACTCTGGAGCCGGGCACGCCCAGCCCGGAGCGGCGGCTGGACGCCTGCGCCACGCTGACCAAGGCCGGCCTGCGCTGCGGCGTGCTGATGGGCCCGATCGTGCCGTTCCTGTCCGACTCCCCCGCCCAGCTGGAGGCGGCCGTCCGCCGCATCGCCGACAGCGGCGCGGCCCACGTCACGCCGATCATCTTGCACCTGCGGCCGGGCACCCGCGAGTGGTACCTGCAGTGGCTGAACGACCACCACCCCGAGCTGGTCCGCCGCTACCTGCGCTTGTACGGCCGCGGCGCCTACGCCCCCAAGGCTTACCAGGCCGAGATCACCGGCCAGGTCCGCGAGCTGGCCCAGCGCTTCGGGGTCGGCGCCACCACCCCGGCCGCGGGCCGCCGCATCGGCCCGCCGATCACCGAGAGTCCCGCGCCGCCCCCGCGTCCCGAGCCGGAACAGCTCCAGCTCAGCCTGCTGTAACCCGGCCCCGCGCCGTGACCGCCAGCGGTGCCGGCGCGCCGGTGGCTCAGCGACGGCCGGCTTCGGTCCAGGGGGAGCGCATCAGGCCCATGGCGCCGATCTCGTAGCCGCGGGTGGCGCCGAGCGGGGGCGAGTACACGTGCACGCTGACCGCCGGGGCCAGGGAGACGTTGGCCAGGTGGTGGACCTGGCGGCGGCGCATGCGCCGGGCGGCGCCCTCGGGGATGTGCCGGACCTGGGTCATCACGCCGTTCAGGACCGAGACCCGCTCCTCCAGTTCACCCCGGGTCACCACCAGCACGCCGGAGGTGCCCGCGTGGTCGTGCCAGCCGGTCTCCTGGCCGGGCAGCCACGACTCCAGCCACACGTCGTGGTCGTCCGCGCTGTGCAGCCGCAGGTGCCAGCGGCTGTCCGGGTCCATGCGCACCAGGTCCTGCCACATTCCGGGGCAGCTGGCGATGGCGCGGGCGATCAGCTTCATCCGCGACCCGCTGAGCGGGGCGACGACCTCGGTGGCTGGGTCAGGACTAGGGCGCATCGGGATCCAGTCTGGAACGTGAAGCTCTGGTGGTAAAGTCGACTAACTTAGTTGGTTTGATAGAGATCAGACACTCAGCGTAGCTTGCGTCACCGTTGAGTCAACCCTCATCCTGCATTGAGTCAACCCCCGGTGACCACTCAACTCGCAGCACAGGGCCATTAGTTCCCATTCACCCCCGCTGGCACCAGGGCCATAGGTCCCCGGCCCGGACGCCGTCTCCGTTGTGCTGCGTGCGCTCACGTAAACTCGACTGGCGTGACGAGCAATCGGACACGTCCAACGGGGATGATGTGATGCCCCGTGGCCCGCTGCCGGAAACCCGGCGGGCGGCCACGGAGCCTGGCGGCCTCACGGTCCGCACCGTGCCCATCGCCGATCCCGGCGATCTGCTGGCCGGGCTGCCGGACGCGCCGCCGCTGTCCTGGGTGCGCCGCGGCCGCGGCCTGGTCGGCTGGGGTGAGGCGGCCCGGGTCACGCTGACCGCGGGCGAGGACCGGTTCACCACCGGCGAGAAGTGGCTGCGGACCCTGTTCGAGGACGTGATCAGCGAGGATCGGGTCCAGGTGCCCGGCACCGGGCCGGTCGCGTTCGGGAGCTTCACCTTCGACCCGGCTTCGGACGGATCGGTGCTGATCGTGCCGCGGGTGATCGTGGGCCGGGACGGCACCGGCACGGCCTGGCTGACCACGGTCAGCGACGGCCGCGAGCCCGCCGGCCGCCAGTCCTGGCCGGGCGCGGCCGGGCCGGACGGGGAGCCGGTCCAGCCGACGGGCCTCCCGTCAGCGGACACACTGCGCTGGCACGACGGCAGCCTGTCCGCGCCCGAGTGGGCCCACACGGTCGAACTGGCCGTGGAACGGATCCGCTCGGGAGCCCTGCGCAAGGTGGTGCTGGCCCGGGACGTGTTCGCCACCGCGGCCGCGCCGATCGACCCGCGGCCGGTGCTGCGGCGGCTGGCCGCGCGCTACCCGGACTGCTACACGTTCGCCGTGGCCGACCTGGTCGGGGCCACCCCGGAACTGCTCATCCGCAAGCAGGACCGGGAGGTGACCGCGCTGATCCTGGGCGGCACGCTGCCCCGCGGCGCCGAGCCGAGTGAGGACCGCGCGCTCGGCGCGGCGCTGCTGGCATCGGCCAAGAACACCGAAGAACACGCCTACGCGGTGGACTCGATCCAGGACGCGCTGGCCCCGCTCTGCGCCAGCCTGGACATCCCGGACCACCCGGCCCTGGTCAAGCTGGCCAACCTGCACCACCTGGGCACCCCGGTGCGGGGCACGCTGGCCCGGGAACGGTCGGTGCTGTCGCTGGCCGACGCCGTCCACCCGCCCGCGGCCGTGTGCGGCACCCCGGCCGAGACCGCGCTGGAGCTGATCCGCGAGCTGGAGCACATGGAGCGGGGCCGCTACGCGGGCCCGGTCGGGTGGGTGGACGCCCAGGGCAACGGGGAGTTCGGGATCGCGCTGCGCTGCGCCGAGCTGGCCGGGCCCCGGGCCCGGCTGTTCGCGGGCTGCGGGATCGTGGCCGGCTCGGACCCGGTGGCCGAGGTGGCCGAGACCGAGGTCAAGTTCCTGCCCATGCGCCAGTCCCTCGAGGGCTGATCAGGCCAGCACGCTGGTGGCGGCCTGGTACAGCCGCTGGCGCAGGGCGGCCCCGGCCTCGCGGCTGGTCCGGACCTCGATCACCCGCAGGCCCGATCCGGCCAGCGCGCCCGGCAGCTCCCCCGGACGCTCCAGGCGCTGGTGGGGCAGCCCGGCCGCCGCCGCCAGCCGGGCCACGTCAGCGCCGTGCGGGGTGCCGAAGACCCGCTCGAACGACTCCGGGTACGAGGCCTGTTCCAGGGTGGAGAAGATCCCGCCGCCGTCGTTGTTGACCACGATCAGGGCCAGGCCGGGCCGGGGCTCGGCCGGGCCCAGGAACAGGCCGGGACTATCGTGCAGCAGGGCCAGGTCGCCGATGAGGGCGTAGCCGGGACCGCCGCCCGCCGCCTGGTGGGCCAGGGCGGCGCCGATGGCGGCTGAGGTGGTGCCGTCGATGCCGCTGGCACCCCGGCTGGCCAGCACCCGGATCCCGGCCCGGGGGCTCATGTGCTGGTCCAGGTCCCGGATCGGCATACTGGACGCCGCCCACAGCAGGGCCCGGTCCGGCAGCGCGGCGGCCAGGTCCCGGGCCAGCCGCGGCTCGCTCAGGACCTGATCCTCGTCCAGGACCTGGTCCACCGCGGCCCGGGCCGACCGGTCCGCGTCGTGCCAGGCCTGGCGCCAGGCCGTGCCCGGGCCGTCCAGGCCCCCGGGGGCGCCGGTGAGCCGGACGCCGGCGGCCACGTCGGTGGCGGTGCGGGCCGGGTCGTCCCAGTGGCCGGGGGCGGTGGCCACCGCCACGTGCCGGCCACCGGAGGCGGCCAGGCCGCGCAGCAGCGCACCCTGCGGGCGGGACAGGCCGGGCCGTCCGGCCGTGACCACGATGTCCGGCTGGTGCCCGGTCAGAAAGGCCGGGGATCCGATCAGGTACTCGTAGGCGGCCAGCGCGTCCGGGCCGCGCCGGGCCCCGGACGACGGCTCGGCCAGCACCGGCCAGCCCGCCGCCGCGGCCAGGGCCAGCAGCGGGCCCGGGTCGCCATGCCCGTCCCCGCACACCACCAGGCCCCGTTCGGTCCAGGGCAGCTCCAGAACCGGGCCAGCCGGCCGGCCCGGGGCCGGGAACCTGGTCCACGGGGCGCCCCCCGGCCGGCCGTCCAGTGGCTCGGGCCAGGCCGGGCCCGCCCCGTTCTCGTCGCCCGCGGTCAGATCCGGGACCAGCGGGTCGCGGAAGGCCAGGTTGAGGTGCACCGGGCCGGCCGCGGCGCCCGCCTGGCCGGACGCGAGCCCCCAGGCCCGGCCGGCCAGCGAACGCCAGTAGCCCGCCTGCCCGGCCCGCTCCTCGGGCGCGCCCACCTCGCAGAACCAGCGCACACTGTCGCCGTACAGCTTGACCTGGTCGATGGCCTGGTTGGCCCCGGTGCCACGCAGCTCCGGCGGCCGGTCGGCGGTCAGCACCAGCAGCGGCACACAGGACTCGCCGGCCTCGATCACGGCCGGGTGGAAGCTGGCCGCCGCCGTCCCCGAGGTGCAGAGCACGGCGGCGGGCCGGCCGCTGGCCTTGGCCACCCCCAGGGCCAGGTAGGCCGCGGACCGCTCGTCGATGCGGACGTGCAGCCGCAGGTCACCGCGCTCGGCCCGGCGGTGCAGCTCCATGGCCAGCGGGGCGCTGCGCGAGCCCGGGGCCAGCACCGCGTCGGTCAGGCCGCAGCGGATCAGCTCGTCGGCCAGCGTGACGGCGAGGGCCGTCGAGGGGTTCACCGGCGGGTCCTCATGGGGCGGGGACCTCGCCCAGGTAGGCGGCGGCGGCCACGGCCCGGTCCCGCCACGGCCCGGGGGCGGCCTGCCAGCGGGCCAGCTGCTCCGGGTCCACCACCGGCCGGCGCACCGGCAGGGCCCCGTCCTCCGCGGCCAGCGGCTCGGCGGTCACGTCCCCGGTGAGCAGGCTCATCGTGCCCAGCCCGCAGGCGTAGGGCAGCTCGGGCAGGGCCGCGGCCAGCGCCACCCCGGCGGCCAGGCCCACCGAGCTGTCGACCGCGCTGGACACCACCACCGGCAGCCCGCACTCGGCCGCGATGCGCAGGGCGGGCCGCACGCCGCCCAGCGGCTGGACCTTCAGCACCACGATGTCGGCCGCCCCGGCCGCCCGGACCCGCAGCGGGTCTTCCGCCCGCCGGATGGACTCGTCGGCGGCCAGGGGCACCGCGACCTGGCGCCGCACCACGGCCATCTCTTCCAGGGTGGCGCAGGGCTGCTCGGCGTACTCGAGGTTGAACCGCTCCAGCTCGGTCAGCATGAGGACGGCATGCTCGGTGTCCCAGTGCCCGTTCACGTCGACCCGGACCCGGCCCTCCGGGCCCAGGGCGTCGCGCACGGCCTCGACCCGGGAGATGTCCTCGGCGTCGGGCTGGCCGGGCTCGGCCACCTTGACCTTGGCCGTCCGGCAGCCGGACTCGGCCGCGATCTCGTAGGCGCGTTGCGGGCTCACAGCCGGGACGGTCACGTTCACCGGCACCCGGTCGCGCACGGGCGCGGGCCAGCCCACCGTGGCCGCCTCGATCGCGCTGGCCAGCCAGCGGGCCGCCTCGCGCGGGCCGTACTCGGCGAACGGGGAGAACTCACCCCAGCCCGCCGGGCCCTGGATCAGCGCGCCCTCACGGACGGTGACGCCCCGGAACCTGGTGGCCATGGGGATCGCGAACGCCCGCAGCGACCCCAGCAGGTCGTCCAGCTGGGCCCGATCCCCCGGCCCGGGGGCACCGCCCGTGATTCCGCCTGCCGTCACGGGACCTAACCTTACGTGCGTGGTTGAGCGTCCCTTGCATGCGGTTGTCCTGCCTGTCACCGAGGCGGGCGGCCGCCTGCTGGAACTTCTGGCCGGGGCCCTGGACGGCACCGGCCCGGCCATCCTGCCGCTGGATCCGGACCTGCCGCCGGAGCGGCTGGCGGCCATCCTGGACACGTTCGCGCCCGCGGCCGTGCACACCGCCGACGGGGTGGCCCGGCGGCCGGGAGCCCAGCCCGCCGGCCCGGACACCGCGGTGGTGATCGCCACATCCGGGTCCACCGGGCAGCCCAAGGGGGTGGAGCTGAGCGCGGCCGCGCTGCGCCACTCGGCCCGGGCCACGCTGGACCGGGCCGGCGCCACCCCCGGCCAGCGCTGGCTGCTGTGCCTGCCCGCCACCCACATCGCCGGCATCCAGGTCCTGGTCCGCTCGCTGGTCGCGGGCACCGACCCGGTGATCGCGGCCAGGGCCGACGCCGGCCTGCTGGCCGCCTCGGGCTGCGCGCACGTGTCGATCGTGCCCACCCAGCTGCGGCGGCTGCTGGACGCCGACCCGGACGCGGCCTGGGCCCGCGGTTTCACCTCGGTGCTGCTGGGCGGGGCGGCCGCGCCGGCCGCGCTGGTCGAGGCGGCCCGGGCGGCCGGGGTGCCGGTGCTGACCACCTACGGGATGAGCGAGACCTGCGGCGGCTGCGTCTACGACGGCCGCCCGCTGACCGGGGTGACCGTCGCCACCGGGGACGCCGGCGTCGACGGGGGCCGGATCCGCATCACCGGCCCGGTGCTGTTCTCCGGTTACCGGGGCCGCCCCGACCTGACCGCGGCGGCCATGGACGGTGCGTGGTTCGTCACATCAGATCTGGGAACTCTCGGGGCCGACGGGCGGCTGGCCGTGCGCGGGCGAGCCGACGACGTGATCATCACCGGGGGCGAAAAGGTGGTCGCGGGCGAGGTCGCGTCCCTGCTGGAGACCTGTCCCGGGGTTCGCGAGGCCGTCGTGGTGGGCCGCCCCGATCCGGAATGGGGCGAGCGGGTGACTGCGGTGATAGTTCCGGACAACCCCGCCCGACCACCGACCCTCGATCTGTTGTGTCGGCATGTGCGAGAGCGTCTGCCACGTTACGCTCTGCCAAGGGAACTCGTTCTCCGGGCCGCATTGCCGATGCTGCCCAGCGGGAAACCCGATCTCGAAACGCTCCGCCGGGAACAATCCCCGGCCGGGAACGTTAGTAGATAGTGCCCGGGCAGACGCCGCAGCGCCGCGCCGGGCCCCCTGGACGGAGGCGCCTCCCGGCGCCATGAACGGCACGCTCGTCGTGCCCGTGTCAAGAGGAGAAGGAGGGAGGTGTCGCATGCCGCGGACCGCAATTGTCACACCGGTGGGGGCGAACCCCACGGGGAACGGTGAGGCCAGCACAGTGCGCGTGGACGACCTGATCCAGCGAGGGCGCAGCCAGGGTCACCTGTCCCTCTCCGAGCTTCGGAGTGCCTTCGAGCAGGCGGGCATTGCCCCTGCCGAGGGCCGCTCCATCCTGCGCGAGCTCGCCGATGCGGGCATTCGCATGGCCAACGAGCCGGCCAAGGGCAAGCGCACGGTGAAGGAGGCGGGGGCCAAGGCCAGCACGGCCAAGGCGACCCGCAAGGCCAAGACCGCCACCAAGGGTGCCGAGGACGCACCCCGGGTGAACGGGGCCAACGGGGCCATTGACACCGACGACGCCGAGGCCGAGGCGATAGCGGAGGCCGCCGACAAGTTCGCCGAGGCCGACCTGGACGACCAGGGGCCGGCCATGGGCGACTCGGTGCACACGTACCTCAAGTCGATCGGCCGCCGGAGCCTGCTCACCGCCGAGCAGGAGGTCGACCTGGCCAAGCGGATCGAGGCCGGCCTGTTCGCCGAGCACAAGCTCGACACCGAGCCCGACCTGCCCGAGGACATCCGCCGCGAGCTGGAGCTGGTGGCCGAGGACGGCCACCGGGCCAAGTCCCACATGCTCGAGGCCAACCTCCGGCTGGTGGTGTCGGTGGCCAAGAAGTACACCGACCGCGGCCTGTCCCTGCTGGACGTGGTGCAGGAGGGCAACCTCGGCCTGATCCGGGCCGTGGAGAAGTTCGACTACACCAAGGGCTACAAGTTCTCCACCTACGCCATGTGGTGGATCCGGCAGGCCATCCAGCGCGGTTTCGCTGACTCGGCCCGGACCATCCGGCTGCCGGTGCACGTGCTGGAGATGCTGAGCAAGCTCAGCCGCGTCGAGCGCGACATGCACCAGCGGCTCGGCCGGGAGCCGACGCCCGAGGAGCTGGCCGTCGAGCTGGACCGCACGCCGGACCAGATCGAGGAGCTGCTGCGCACCAGCCGCCAGCCGATCAGCCTGGACTCCACGATCGGCGAGGACGGGGAGACCAGCATCGGTGACCTTATCGAGGACGTGGACGCGCCCGAGGCCTCCGAGCTCGTGGACCGCCAGCTGCTCGCCGACCAGCTGCGTCATGCGCTCGACGCGCTGACCCCGCGAGAGGCGACGATCATGGCCATGCGGTTCGGTCTGTACGACGGGAACCCGCACACGCTGGACGAGATCGGCCGGGCGCTGGGCCTGACCCGGGAGCGGATCAGGCAGCTGGAGAAGCAGTCGCTGTCCAAGCTGCGGCACCCCAGCCGCGCCCAGCCGCTGCTCGACTT
>DASXMW010000007.1:0-9514 GCA_036495425.1 Streptosporangiaceae bacterium
CGTCGGCTCCTCCTGGGTCGTTGACCGGACGTCAACCAGCATGGGGTCAGCCGGGGCCGCTGGCCAGTCGTGAGAGGCTGGCCGGGTGACAGTGGATCACCGGCACCGGGTGGTGGCTCTGGCCCTGCCCGAGGTGGTGGCCTGGCCTACGACGTCAAGACCGGACTGGTGACGACGGTGGTGCCGTCGCGGTCTCGATGAGCCCGGGCGCGGGCGGCTGAGCCGCCCGCCGGTCGATCCGGGTCAGCGCGGGCAGGGCCAGCAGCCCGCAGACCAGCGTGGGCACACCGCCGATGACCAGCGCCCAGCGGGCCCCGGCCGCCTGGCCGATCCAGCCCACGATCGGGCCGCCGATCGGGGTCGAACCCAGCCAGGCCAGGGCCCACAGCGCCATCACCCGGCCCCGCATGTCCGGCCGGGCCGCGAGCTGCAGGGTGGTCTTGGCGAACGAGTTGAACGTGATGCTGCCGTAGCCGACGAATAGCATGGTCACCAGCTCCAGCGGGAGGCTCGGGGCCAGTGCCGCGGCCAGGATGGCGATGCCCCAGCCGATCGCGGCCACGCACAGCGTGCGGGCCCGGGGCCGGGGCCGGGCCGCCGAGACCAGGCCGCCCACCACCGCACCGGCCCCCATGACCGAGGCCATGATCCCGTAGGTGGCGGCCCCGCCGTGGAAGACCTGGTTGGCCATCAGCGGCAGGGACACCTGGAACTCCCAGGCCAGGGTGCCGACCAGCGCGATCAGCAGCAACGGGATGAGCAGTTCCGGGGTCGACCGCACGTAGGCCAGGCCCTGCCGGACCTGGCCCCGCTGGCGGGCGATCGGCTTGGCCGGCCGCAGCTCGCCGCGGCGCATGGCCACCAGCGAGAGCAGCACGGCCGCGAACGAGATCGCGTTGCAGGCGAAGCACAGCGACAGGCCGATGGCGGCCGCGATCACCCCGCCCAGGGCGGCGCCGAACACCCGGGCCATGTTGACCGCGACCGAGTTGAGGGTCACCGCGTTGGCCAGGTCCTCGGGCGGCACCATCTCGGCGATGAAGCTCTGCCGGGCCGGATTGTCGACGACGTTGACGAAGCCGAGCGAGATGGCCAGCAGGTAGACGATCCACATCCGGATGTCGCCGGTGGCGATCAGGACCGCGAACACCGCGGCCAGCAGCCCCTGCAGCGTCTGCGTGAGGTAGAGCACCCGCTGCTTGTCCAGGCGGTCCGCGAACACCCCGCCCAGCGGGCCGAACAGGAACATGGGCAGGAACCGGGCCGCGATGGCCAGGCCGAGCTGGGTGCCGCTGTGGGTGAGGTCCAGCACCAGGAACGACTGGGCCACCGTCTGCATCCAGGTGCCCATCACGGAAACGAGCTGACCGAAGAAGAACAGCCGGTAGTTCCAGTGGCGCAGGGACGAAATCATCTGACTGGCCCGGAATCGTCGCTGGGTGAAAAGGCCCACGTGCCCTCAATCCGTCACCGTTCTGGTTAGTTCCGCTAACGAACTTTACCGGCACCGGAAGATCACCAACGACCAACCGCCGCCCGCGGTTCCCGTGAACTCGCCCTGAGGGCCGATCTATCGCAGCCAGTGCGCGAGCGGCGCATGAGCGTGTTCCAGGGGTCGCCCTCGGCTTCGCGGGAGTCGAGAATGCGCGTTATGAGGCAAGTTTCACAATTTCCGGGTGGGTACCAACCGCGACGCTCACCTGGCACTTTGTGGTTTCTTCCAGCATGAACCAGTAATTTTGCTGGTACGCATAAGCGCGGAATTAAATTAATATCGAAGGTCTGTAGAATGGGTAATTGGGTCGGATAAAATGCGTCGATGGACGCGCCACGGGACGACCTCGGGCACCCGGTCCCGGTGACCGGGCCGGCCCGCCGGGTGGTGTCGCTGGTCCCATCGCTCACCGAGTCGGTCGCCGCCACCCGCCCCGGGGCCCTGGCCGGCGCCACCGACTGGTGCACGCACCCCGCTGACCTGGACGTGCCCCGGGTCCGGGGGACGAAGAACCCCGATCTGGCCGCGATCAAGGCCCTGCGCCCGGACCTGGTGCTGGCCAACCAGGAGGAGAACCGGCGGCTGGACGTCGAGCGGCTCCGGGCGGCCGGCGTCCCGGTCTGGGTCACCGTGATCCAGACCGTCGATCAGGCCCTGGACTCGCTGCGGCGGATGTTCGGCGCCGCCCTGAGCTGGCCGGTTCCGGACTGGCTGGAGGCGGCCGGGCAGGTCTGGCGCCAGCCCGCGCCCGCGGCCCCGGTGCGCGCGGTCATCCCGGTCTGGCGCGACCCGTGGATGGTGGTGGGCTCGGCCACCTTCACCGGCGACCTGGCCGCCCGGCTCGGCCTGGGCAACGTGTACGGCGACGACCCGGGCCGCTACCCGCACGTCACCCTGGGCGACCTGGCCGCCCGCGATCCCGAACTGGTCGTGCTGCCCGACGAGCCGTACGCCTTCAGCGCCGCCGACGGGCCGGAGATGTTCCCTGGCCGCCGGGTCGCCCTGGTCGAGGGCCGCGCCCTGACCTGGTACGGCCCGTCCCTGGTCACCGCCCGGGACACGCTGCGGGCCCAGCTGGCCGCCGCCCGGCCCGGCGGATAAGGCCCGGGGACAATCCGGGCCGACTGGGCCGGGGGATAATAGCGTTATGCCTGCTACCAGCGGTTCGCCGCCTTTCACCGGGGTCGGTGCCGCCCTCATCACCCTGTTCCACGACGACGGCCAGGTCGACTTCGACGGCACCGCCGGGCACGCGGCCAGGCTGGTCGCCGCGGGCCTGCAGGCCATCGTGGTGGCCGGGACCACCGGCGAGGCCGACGCCCTCGACGACGCCGAGCGGGTCCGGCTGTTCGCCGCGGTCCGGGCCGCGGTGCCCGGGGTGCCGCTGGTGGCGGGCACCGGCGCCGCCACCACCGAGCAGGCCCAGGCCCTGACCAGGGCGGCCGCCGACGCCGGGGCCGACGCGGTGCTGGCCCGGTCACCCCGCGGCGTGGACGACCCCACCGGCTACTACCAGGCCATGGCCGACGCGGCCGGCGACCTCCCGCTGCTGGCCTACCATTTCCCGAGGGTGTCCCCGCCCGGCATCTCCCTCGACGTGCTGGAGAAACTGCCCGTGCAGGGCTGCAAGGACTCGTCCGGGGACATGACCCGGCTGCTGGCCACCCTGGACCGGTGGGACGGCTGGCTCTACACCGGCTCGGCCGCCCTGGTCATGCCGGCCGGGCTGCTCGGCTGCACCGGGGCCATCCTGGCCCTGGCCAACGCCGAGCCGGAGCTGTGCGTGGCCGCGTTCGGCGGCAGCGCCCAGGCCCAGCGCGACCTGACCCGCGGTCACCTGGCCGCGGGCCGGAGCTTCCCGGACGGCATCAAGCACCTGGTCGCCGAGCGGTACGGCACCTCGGAGCGGGCCCGGATGAACCGCCCGGCCTGACCGCTGCGACCCGGCTTCCGGGCCGGGTCAGAGCCCCAGGCTCTCGGCCAGGTGGTCGTCCACGACCAGGGAGAGCTTGCCCCGGGTGTGGCCCTCGCCCACCACCCGCTGGGCCTCGGCCGCGTCCTGCCAGGAGTAGTGGGACACCTCGGGCGACAGGGTGCCGTCGTCGAACCAGGGCGCCATCCGGATCAGCCGGGGGCCGCGCGGCAGTCCGTCGTAGTGCCGCCAGGTCACCCGGCCCTGGTCCGGGTAGTCGCCGGTCACCGGGGTCGCGATCACCGCGCCGTCCCGGGCCGCGCGGGCCGCCCCGGCCAGCGACGGGACGGCCACCGCCAGCACCTTGGCCGCGCCGCCGTCGATGGCCTTGCGGACCTGGTCCGGCCAGTCGGGCTGGGTGTGGTCCACCACCACCGCCGCCCCGAGGTGGTGCACGAACTCGTGGTCCTTGGGGCTGGCGGTGGCCACCACCTCCGCGCCCAGCGCCCGGGCGATCTGCACGGCCAGGTGGCCGAGCCCGCCCGCGGCCGCGGTGATCAGTACCTGGTCGCCGGCCTTGACGTCCAGCTCGTCGGTCAGCCCCTGCTCGGCGGTCAGGGCATCGATCGGCACGGCGCCCGCGTCGGCCAGGTCCAGGCCGGACGGGAGCGGGGCCAGCTGTTCCACCGGGCAGGTCACGTACTGGGCGTAGCACCCGGTCAGGCTGGGGTAGCCCGCGTAGCCGTAGACCGGGGTGCCGTCGTCGAAGTCGGCGAACGCGCCGGTGCCGCCTTCGACCACGCCCGCGAACTCCCCGCCCGGGATATAAGGAAGGTCACCGCCGAGGCGTCCCGCGCGCAGCGAGACGTCCCACGGGCCCACGCCCGCGGCCATCACCCGGACCAGGATCTCGTCCTGGCCCGGCTCCGGCTGGGCCACGTCTTCCAGCCGCAGGACGTCCGGGCCGCCGAACTCGTGCACTCTGATCGCCAGCATGGTCTTACCGTACGAGTTCCCGGGGCCCACGGGCCACACCGGCCCCGCGCCGGCCCGAGGGGGCCCTCTGGGCTACGCGGGCGTAGCCCGGGCTGGGGGTCTGGGGGCGTTAGCCCCGAGGCCAGCACTGAAGGTCATGACACCGTCGTTGATCCGGCCGTGCCGCAGCGTGACCACGTCGTTGAGGTAGCTCATGCCCAGCCGCCACGGCGGCCGCGAGCCCGACTTGGGGAACTCGTGCATGGAGCGCAGGATGTACCCGGCCGCGAAGTCGAGCAGCGGCCGCTCGGCCACCCGCGGGTCGTCCTGCATCGGCACGCACACGTCGTACCCGTGCCGGTCCATGTAGCGGAGCAGGCGGCACACGTACTCGCTGGTCAGGTCGGCCTTGAGCGTCCACGAGGCGTTGGTGTAGCCGATGGTGAGGGCGAAGTTGGGTACCCCGCTCAGCATCAGGCCCTTGTAGGCCATGGTGTCCGGCAGCTTCACGTCGCGGCCGTCCACGGTCAGCCGGACGCCGCCCAGCGCCAGCAGCTGCAGGCCGGTCGCGGTGACCACGATGTCGGCCGCGATCTCCGGCCCGGACTCCAGCCGGAGGCCGTGCTCGGTGAACGTCTCGATCGCGCCGGTGGCCACCGAGGCCCGCCCGTGCCGGATGGCCCGGAACAGGTCACCGTCCGGGACCAGGCACAGCCGCTGGTCCCAGGGCCCGTACTTCGGCTTGAAGTGGGTGTCGACGTCGTACCCGGACGGCAGCTGCTTGACCGTCAGGCCGCGGATCCAGCCTCGCATCATCGCGGGTTTCCGCTGGCTGAGCTGGTAGATCAACGTGCTGACGAGGACGTTCTTCCACCGGGTCAGGGCGTAGGCGCGCCGGTTCCCGATCACCCGGCGCAGCTTGGCGTCGATCGGATCCTCGGCTGGCAGACTGAGGATGTAGGTCGGCGACCGCTGCACCATCGTCACGTGGGCTGCGGTCTCGGCCAGGGCCGGCACCATCGTCACCGCGGTCGCGCCGCTGCCCACCACGGCGACCCGTTTCCCGGCGTAGTCCAGGTCCTCCGGCCAGAACTGCGGGTGCACGACCTGGCCCTTGAAGTTGCTCAGCCCGGGCAGCTCGGCCTGGTAGCCGTGGTCGTACCGGTAGTAGCCGGTACACAAGAGCAGGAAGTTACAGGTCAGGGTGACGGTCTCGGACGTTGGCCCGGGCCCGTCGGCCTGGCTCCCGTCGGCCTGGGTGCCGCTGGCTTCGTGGTCTGGTGCGGCGGGCCGGGTGCGGGTGGCCTCGACCGTCCAGCGGGTGTCGGCGCTGGACCAGGACGCGCGGGTCACCCGGTAGCCGTACCGGATGTGCCCGTCGATCCTGGACTCGGCCGCGGTGTCGCGGACGTAGCGCAGGATCGAAGGCCCGTCCACCAGGGACTTGACTCCGGTCCAGGGCCGGAACCGGTAGCCGAGCGTCTGCATGTCGGAGTCGGAGCGGACCCCCGGGTAGCGGAACAGATCCCAGGTGCCCCCGATCGTGTCCCGCGACTCGAGAATGACGTATTTCCGCCACGGAAATGCGCGCTGCAAATGGTGGGCGGCGCCAATTCCCGACAGACCCGCCCCCACGATCAGCACATCGATGTGCTCATCCATCGGCTAACACTCCGCCCCAGTGGCCTACGCATCAGTAACATGCCGACCCTACGCCGTCCATCCGGCCGCGTCGAGATCGTCGTCGTCTCCCCAGGTCAGGACGGTTTGGTGCGGTTTATCGCTCAATGTGAGGGTTCCGTTCAATTAATGCCGAATAAATCGCGCCCAAGTTGTGTAATCGACCAACAACGGTGAAAAAGTGATTTTGTACCTGCAAGCGACTCCCAACGGTGGGAGCACCTGGTGGCCCAAGCGACCGTGCGCTGCATCGCTCGCCGAGCGATGCAGGCTGCGCTGCTCGCGGCCGGCATTCTGGCCATCCTGGTCCTGTTCTCCCGCCAGGCCCACGCCGGTACCACCCCGTCGTCCGCACCCTCGAGCACGGCCTCGGGCAGCAGTTCCCCGTCCGGCTCGACCGGCCTGCTGGGCACCGTCGGCTCCGCCACTTCGGCCGTCACCAAGACCGTGCTCCCTAGCACGTCTTCGCAGGTCAACCCCGTAAGCTCGGCCACCTCGCACGGCGCCTCGTCCGCCCCGGCGGCCAGCTCGGCCCCGGCGGCCAGCGGCCCGGCCTCGACCGGCGGGCCGGCCTCGACCGGCGGCTCGGCGTCGGCGGCTTCGACCCCGGCCGGCGGCTCCGACCCGGCCCCGGCGGCGACCAGCGGTTCGGCTCCGGCGGCGGCCGGCGGTTCCGTCCCGGCCTCGCCGCCCGCCGCCCAGCAGCCGGCCCCGGTGTCGGCCAGCCCGGCCCAGCCGGCCCCGGCCTCGACGAGCTCAGCCCCGGCAACGGCCAGTTCGACCCCGGTGTCGGCCGCTTCGGCCCCGTCCGCCCCGGCCACCGGCTCGGCCGCGCCGGCCGCCCCAGCCGCGTCGGCCCCGTCAGGCACTTCGGCCCCGGCGGCCTCGGGCACCAGCGTCGCCGCCCCGGCCCCGTCGGCCAGCCCGAGCCTGGGCGGCGTGGTCCAGGCCGCCAGCTCGGTCACCCAGTCGGCCGTCACCGCCGTGACGCAGCCCGCCACCAGCACCAAGCCGACCGCCCCGGCCACCGCGCCAGCCACCCAGGCTCCGGTCGCCAGCCCGAGCGGCGCGATCCAGCCGGTCGGTTCCGCGGTCACCACGGCCGTCAGCGCAATTGCGCAGCCGTCAACGCCGCCTTCCTCGGCTCCGTCGGGCACCGATCAGGCCGCGACCGCCGCCGCGGCTCAGCCGGCCGTCCCGGCCGCCACGGGCCCGGTCACCTCGGTGCTCGCTCCGGGGTCTGCGCCCGGTGCGCTGGCTCCGGCCGGCTCGGCCGTCTCCGGGGCGGTCACCCCGGTGACCAGCGCCGTGACGACGGCGGAGACCGCGGCCGAGACGGTCGCCCCCGCGGTCTCCGCCGTCTCCGCTGCCGCCACCCCGGTCGCTTCGACCGCGACGGGGACCGCGGCGTCGGCCACCGCCGCACTGGCCCCGGCCGCGAACACGGCCGCCGGGACCGTCGCCCCGGCGACCGGCGCGCTGGCCCCCATCACCGCCCTGGCCACCGGGGCCGTCGCTCCGGCGACCCAGACCCTGACCCCGGCGGTCTCGACGGTGACCGCGGCGGCCGCTCCGGTCCTGAGTACCGCGACTCCGGTGGTCTCCACGGTGACCACGGCGGCCGCTCCGGTCCTGAGCACCGCGACCCCGGTGGTCTCGACGGTGACCGCCGCGGTGGCTCCGGTCGTCAGCACCGTGACGCCGGCCCTCTCCACGGTGACCGCGGCGGTGGCTCCGGTCGTGAGCACCGTGACGCCGGCCGTGTCCGCGGTGACCGGGACGCTGGCCCCCGTCACCGGCGCGGTGGCCCCCGTGCTGTCGTCGGCCACCGGGGCGCTGGCTCCGGTCACCACCGCGGCCGGGTCGGTGCTCTCGACGGCCACCGGGGCGCTGGCTCCGGTGACCGGCGCGCTGACTCCGGTGCTCACCTCGGTGACCGGGGCGGTCGCCCCCGTGACCGGCGCGCTGGCGCCGACGCTGACCGCCGTGACCGGGAGCCTGGCCCCGGTGACCGGTGCCCTCGCACCGGTGCTTTCGCCGGTGACCGGGGCGCTGGCTCCCGTCACCGCCGCGCTGGCTCCGGTGACCGGTGCGCTGGCGCCGGTGCTGACTTCGGTCACGAGCACGCTGGCCCCGGTGACCGGTGCCCTCGCCCCCGTGCTTTCGTCGGTGACCGGGACCCTGGCCCCGGTGACCGCCTCGCTCGCGCCGGTACTCACCGCCGTGACCGGGGCGCTCAGCCCGGTCACCGCCGCGCTGGCCCCGGTGACCAGCGCGCTGAGCCCGGTGACCGCGGCCCTGGCTCCGGTCACCGCCAGCCTGGCCCCGGTGACGGCCGCGCTGGCCCCGGTGACCAGCGCCCCCGCTCCGGTGACCGGTTCCCTGGCCCCCACGACCAGCGGGCCGGTGCCGAGCACCGTGACCACGGCCACCGCCCCGGCCACTGCCCCGGCGACTGCCCCGGCGACTGCCCCGGCCACCGTCACCGCCGCCGGGACCGCCCCGGCGTCGGCCCGGCTCGCCACGGCGGCCCCGTCCGGCGCGGCCACCGTCACCGCTCAGACGGCTCGCAGCACCACCGCCACCCGGGCCTCCGCCGCCGCGGCGACCTCCACCCACACCGCCTTCAAGGCCAACTCGGCCAGCCCGGTCATGGTGGCGTCGAACGGCGCGCCCTCGGCCCCGGCTCCGGCTCCGGCCACGCCGCCGCTGCCACTGGCCGGGCCGGGCGGTAACGCCGCCGGCGGCAGCGGGGCCGGCAGCGCCAGCGGCGGTGGCCACGGCGGCCCTGAGCTGTCCGGCCGCTCCACCCTGGACCACATCACCCACCGCACCCTCATCGTGGTGCGGCGCGCCCGGACCGAGGGCGCCAAGGCCATCTGGCGTTCGTTCCTGCCGGAGGTGCCACCCGCGTAAGTCGCTTTCCTTTCAGCCGGTTCATGCCTGACGGCGTCCGGGCCTGCGATGCCCGGCGCTGATCTCCCTGGAAGGAAAGTGACAGCACCATGCATGCGTGGCTCAAACTCGCGTGCGTCGTGCTCGCCTGGACCATCCTGCCGGCCGGCGTGATCACCGCCGGTCCAGGCAGATCCGCTCACCCGGTTCAGGCCAGTACCCGCACGACCAGCATCAGCTTCACCAGTGCCCACCCGGCCGCCGCGCCGGTCCGGGAGGGATTGTTTTCGAGTGCCCACCCGGCCGCCGCGCCGGTCCGGGTGGCGCTGACTTCGAGTGCCCGTCCGTCGGCGGCGAAGCCCGCCCCGGCTCGCAGCTATGTCGTCCAGCCGGGCGACACCCTGTCCGCCATCGCTACCCGGTTCGGTGTCCGGGGCGGCTGGCCCGCGCTGTACGCGGCCAACCGGTCCCGGGTCGGGGCCGACCCCGACGCCCTGAACGTGGGGGTGGTCCTGCACCTGCCCGGTCCGGCCACGCCGGTCCGGTACACGGTCGCG
>DASXMW010000008.1:0-1831 GCA_036495425.1 Streptosporangiaceae bacterium
CATGCTGGAACTGGTGCTCACCCACCCCAGCTACCGGCAGAACGTGATCACGTTCTTCCTGCTGTACATGCTGGCCGGGGCGCTGCCGCTCATCGTCAGCCTGCCGTTCGTGGTCCGGTACGGCTACTGGCGCAGCCTGCCCTGGATTCCGACCTGGTTCGCGTTCTCCTTTCTGCGCCGCCTGGCCACGCTGGAAGCGGTCATTTCCCTGCCCACCCGGCCGCTGGTGCTGCCGGCCTCGCAATGGCTCCGGCGCCCGGCCGAAAAGCCCGCGGAAACCGCGGATGAACGCGCCCCGGTGGCGGCCGGATAGGGTAATTCACCAGCCTTAAATTAAGTATTGAGCGCCGATCATGGGCGGCCGGCGCCGGGCACCTCGACCGGCAGGGCCAGGATCTGCCCGGTGCGCGGCCCGGCCGACAGCCGGGCCAGGTTGGCCGGGGCACCCTCGGCCTTGTGCCACTCGGCGGTGCAGATGAACAGGGTCCGCCCGTCCGGGCCGCCCAGCATCAGCGCGAACGGGGCCCGGTTCCCGGCCAGTTCGACCCGCTGCCGGACGCGGCCGCCCTCGGCCACCCGGGCCACCGAGAACCCGCCGGTCTGCACCCAGACCGCGCCTTCGGCGTCCAGGCAGATGCCGTCCGGCCCGAGGCCCTCGGCGAACACCCGCCGCCGCGACAGCCCGCCGTCGGGGTCGACGTCGAACGCGGTCAGCCGGCCCGCGAACGACTCGGAGATGATCAGTGTCCGGCCGTCCGGGCTGATGACCATGCCGTTGGGGAACTGGATGTCCTCGGCCACCGGCCGGACCTGCCCGTCCGGGGTGACCAGCTTGATGTAGCCTGGCTTGGGCGGCGCGCCCGCCACGAAGTCGAAGTCGGCCCCGTTGACGTAGGCGTTGCCGCTGGCGTCCACGACGATCTCATTGGCCCGCTGCTCGGCGTGCACGGCCATGGACCCGTCCGGCTCCCGGCGCCGGACCTTGTCCCCGGTGGTCAGCAGGCGGCCGTCGGGCAGCCAGTCGATGGAGTAGCCCATCGGGTGGCTGGCCGGGTCCCGGGTGAGGATGACCTCGGTCCGGCCGTCCAGGTCCGCCGCCACGACCTGCCGGTCGATCCAGTTGCAGAACCACAGCCGCCCCTGGTGCCACCGCGGTGACTCAGGGATCCCCAGGCCGCTGAGCAGGACCTTCGGTTCGGGCATGACACGCTCCCTCCGTCCGGGCCGGTCCCGGGCCGGCCGTTCACCTGCTACACGAACCGCCCGGGACCGGATCGACGGCTCCCGATGAGAGAAAGGTCATTTTTTTATCGAAGAAACTCACGCGGGCTGGCCGGCCCGAACCTGAGCGGCCAGGTCGACCAGGTCCTCGGCGGCGTAGTCCACCCCGGCGGGCGGAGCCGGCGCGGTCCCGCCCGGCCCCCATTCGGCGGGCCGGGGGATGTAGCCGGTGCGCAGGCCCTGCCCGGCCGCGGCGATCAGGTCGCCGGGATGACAGGCGACCATCAGCACCCGGCTGGGCGGGAGGTCGAAGTAGCCGGGAATCAGCTGGTACACCCGCGGGTCGGGCTTGTAGGAGCGGGCCAGTTCGGCGGACACGATGCAGTCGAAGGGCAGGCCCGCGTACCGGGCCAGCCGGGTCAGCAGGCCCAGGCCGCCGTTGGACAGCGGGCTGAGCAGGTGCCGTTCCCGCAGCGCGGCCAGGCCGGGCCCGCTGTCCGGCCAGGGGTCCAGCCGGTGCCAGGCCCGGACCAGTTCGGCCCGGTCGCCGTCGGTCAGCGCGTCCAGCCCGTGCTCGGCGGCCACCTGGTCCAGCATCATCCGGTGCAGG
>DASXMW010000009.1:0-18265 GCA_036495425.1 Streptosporangiaceae bacterium
CAGCTGGACTGTCGGCTGGGTGACAGACAAAGGCGCACGTCACCGGCATTCTTTTGGTACGAGGTCGCCACCACGGTGGCCCGCCCAGGGGAGGAACCCAATGACCGAGCAGAACCAGAACCCGGCCGGCACCGACGACGTCCAGGGCCACTTCCGGCGCGGCGAGCCGGACCGGATGGAAGGCTGGGGCGCCGAGACCCCGGGCGACGACGTCGAGGGCCACTTCCGGCGCGGCGAGGCTCCGGACACCGAGGGCGCCCGCAACACCAGGGCCCGGGGGATGGCCGACGGCGAGGACGACACCCAGGGCCACGGCGGTCGCGGTTTCCCCAGCGAGGCCGGGGACGTTGAGGGCGCCGACGACGACACCGAGGGACACACTCGGCGCTAGTGACCCCGTGAGGGCGCGCGGCCCTCTTGCTGACCCGGGCGCCAGTTCGGCCGCCGACCAGCGGCTGAACTGGCGCCTCAGCGGTGGGCGGGGTGGGCCGCCGGCCTACGGGCCGGCGAAACGGTCCAGGGCGGCCGGTTCCTTCACCAGGACCGCCCGGCCGCGGACTTCGATCCAGCCGCGGCGCTCGAAGCCGCGCAGGGCGGCGTTGACGCTCTGCCGGGTCCCGGCCGCCTGGTGCGCCAGTTCCTCCTGGCTCAGCGAGGGCTCGATGATCCCGCCGCGCCCCCGGGGCTGGCTGAGCAGGGTCTTGGCGACCCGGCGCGGTAGATCCAGGAAGACCAGGTCCGAGGCTGATTCGGTCAGCCGCCGGAGCGTGGCCGCCAGCGATCCGGTCAGCGCGTTGGCCGCGGCCGGGACGCGGGCGCAGACCTCACGCACGGCCTCCTGCGGGATCAGCAGCAGCCGGCTGTCCGCCAGCGTCTCGGCGTCGGTGGACCGGGGTCCGCCGTCGGCCACGCTGATGTCACCCAGCACCTCGCCGGGACCGACCATGGTCAGCGTCAGCTCACCGCCATCGGCGGAGTGCAGGACCACTTTGACCCGGCCCGAGACCACGACCACCAGGGTGTCGCCGGGATCACCAGCGGTGAACACCACCTGGCCGCGCCGGAAGGGCCGGATCCGGGAGGCCGCGGCCAGGGCCTTGCGGTCGACGTCCGGCACCAGGCCCAGCAGGCTGGTCCGCCGCAGCACCTCGTCGATCTCATCGGTCACGGCCGGCCTCCGGCGCCTCGGTGTCCGCGGGCCCCGTGGCGTTACTGGCGACCGCGCGGAGCACGGTCTTCACCTCGTACGGGGTCAGCCGCGGATGCTTGCTCAGCAGCCGGGCGGCCAGGCCGGTCATGCAGGCCGCCGCGAATGAGTTGCCGGTCGAGGTGATCGTCCCGCCGGAAAGCCACGGCACGCTGACGTCGATGCCGGGGGCCCCGAAGTCGGCGGGCGGGGCCGGGTTGGCGTCGAAGCTGAACGGATCGTGGCCGTCGTGCGCGGCCACGGAGACAACCGAGGAGAACTCGGCCGGATAGGTCCGGGCCGGCACGTTGTTGGCCGCGCACACCAGCACCACCCCCGCGAAGGCCGCCTCGTCGGCGATCTCATGGAACAGCCCGAAATAGTCCTCGCGCCCGGTGCTCAGCGACAGGTTGATCACCTGCGCGCCCTGGGCGATGGCCCAGCGGAGGCCGGCCGCGAAGACCAGCCCCTTGCCGGTGAGCCTGCGGCCGAGCACCCGGACCGACCACAGGCTCACGTCCGGGGCGACCTGGCGGATGAGCCCGGCACACGCGGTCCCGTGGCCGAAGAGATCGTCGTGCGGGCCCTCGTCGCTCACGATGTCGGCGGCATCGGGATCCCACTGCAGCGCGATGGCCCGGTCGACCTTCCCGACGGCCGGGTGACCGGCGTCGATGCCGCTGTCGACCACGGCCACGGCGACCCCGGCCCCGGTGGCCCCGCCCCACGCCCACTCCTTGTCGATGGGCAGCCCGATCCGGGGGACCGGCCGCAACTGGCCGGGGGCGAACGCATCGCTCCAGGCGGGTCTCAGCGAGTCCGTGGCGGCCGCCTTTCCGAGTACGCGCGGACATCGCGCAGCACCGCGAGGGCCAGCTGGCGCTCGGCGGCGCCCCGGCGGGCGAGGGAGGCGAATTCGGCCGCGAGCCGGGCGAGGTCCGCGTCGGCGGCCGGCAGCTGGCCGGCCGCCTGATCGAGGGCGTCGACCAGGTCGCGTCCGGTCGCGGCGCCGGACATCGCCGTGAGCAGCACCCGGCCCAGGTTCTGGAAGCTGGCCACGCTGGCCAGGGCCAGCGCCGCCTGATCGGCGAACAGCGCGAGCAGGGTCATGTCCTGCTCGGCGCCGGGACGCCGGGTGTCCCGGTCGAGCAGGCTGATCACGCCCAGCATGCGCTGCGGGGTCTCCACCGGCACGGCCAGCATGGCCTGCGGGACGTAACCGGTCTTCTCGGCGGCCGGCCGGGAGAAGCGTGGATCGCCGCCCAGGTCGCTGACCGCGATCGGCTGGCCCGACTGCACCACCCAGCCGGCGATGCCCTGCGAGGCCGGGATGCGCATGCCGCTGACGTCGTCCGCGCCGCGGCCGGCCGCGGTCGTGTAGACGAGCTCGGACTCGTCCTCGCTGAGCAGGGCCAGTGAGCACGCGGCCGCGCCGAACAGTTGCCGCGCGGTCTCGGTCAGCGCCCGCAGCAGTTCGTCGGTGCCGGCCGGGCGGATCGCCGGGCCCAGCACGCTGGCCAGGGATCCGATCTGCCGCAGCAGTTCGCCGGGGCCCATCGCGCCGTGGTCGCTCGCTCCGGTCATGACCAGCTCTCCCTCATGAGGCCCACGGCGACTCCGGGACCCACGGCTGCGGTACCGGTACCGGCCGGGGTGTCCGGGCCATCCGCGCTCCGGCCAGGACCAGCAGGGCCGAACTCGGGCGGCCGGCCTGCACCGCGGACAGGAAGTCGGCACCGTCGATCCGCAGGATCCAGCTCTCCTGGCTGGTGGTGACGGTGGCGGTGCGCGGAATGGCGTGCAGAAGGCCGAGTTCCCCGACGTAGCCGGGGGCCGTCACCGGCGGCAGCTGACGGGGCCGCCCGTCCTCCCCGCTGGACTGCACGGCCAGTTCGCCGCGGGCCAGAACGAACAGGGCGTCGGCCGGATCGCCTTCCCGGATGACGACCTCCCCGGCCGGGAGGATGGCCCGGCTGGAGCTGGCCGCCAGCCGTTCGAGGGTGCTGCGCTCGGCGCCCGCCAGCAGGTCGAGCCGGGACAGCAGCTCCACCACCGGCCGCAGTTGCCGGGCGACCGCGGCCGAGGTCCGGTCGGCCCGCAACAGCACGGGCAGCCCGAACAGGGCGATCACCGGAACCCCGGCCCCGACGACGATCAGGGCCACCGTGACCTGGGTATGCGCCAGCAGGATGCCGGTCAGCAGGCTGGCCAGCAGGATGGCCCCCAGGGCCAGGGTGTCGAAGACGCCCAGGACCCGGCTGAGAACATCACCGGGCAGGTCGCGCTGCAGGCCGGTGATGGCCAGCACGTCCACGATGACCATGCCCACCCCGGACAGGACCTGCAGGACGGCGGCCAGGGCGGGCGAGTGCACCGGCACCGTGAGCAGGAACGGAAACGCCTGCAGGCCGATGCTGCCCATGATGACCGGAGCCAGCCGGCCCGCGCTGCTCAGCCGGTTGGCCAGGGCCACGCCCAGCACGCCGCCGAGAGCCGACCCGGCCAGCAGGTAGCTGTAGCCGTTGGGCCCGGTGCCCAGGCGTTCGGACAGCGGCACGTACAGGACGGTGCTGGCCCCGTACACGGCGGTGTCGAGGGTGGCCAGCAGCATGATGGCCAGGGCGACGGGCTGCGTGCCGAGCGCCTTGATGCCGGTGGTGAACTGCTGCCAGGCGTTGCCGTCGCCGGACCCGCTGCCCTTCGACCGGACCTTGAGCCGGGCCACGATGACCGCGGCCACCGCGAAGCTGGCCGCGTTGATCGCGACCCCGATGACCGGACGGCCGGTCAGCAGCAGGAGGCCGCCGATGGCGGGGCCCACCACCACGACCAGGTTCTCCAGACCGGAAAAGATCGAGTTGGCCGCGGTGAGGTCCCGCTCACCGACGATCTCGGGGGTCAGCGCGCCGGCCGCGGGCCGGTACGGAGACAGGGCCACCGACGACAGGGCGATGATGACCAGGAGGTAGGCGATCGGGGCGCCGGTCCCGATCGCCACCGCCATGCCCGTCATCAGCACCGCGCTGACCAGCGCGGAGACGATCATCACGGTGGTCCGCTGGTAGCGATCCGCGATCACGCCGCCGTAGCTGGCCAGCAGGAGGTTCGGGCCCCAGCGGCAGAGGCCGGCTATGGCCAGCCACTGGGTGGAGTGGGTGCGGTCGAAGATGTAGACCGAGAGCACCACGGCGTAGGACCAGCTGCCGATCTGGTCGATCAGGAACGAAGCGACCAGGAGCCGGAGATCGCGGGAGCGCAGGGCGTCCCGGTACCGGCCATCACGGGCGGCCTTCACCCGGGCGGCAGGATCGGCCGGTCCAGGCGGCGGGCCAACCGGGTCATCGGCCTGCTCCGGCTTGCCCGCGGTATCCGTCACCGGGCCGCCTGCGCCGGCGAAGACAGGGCCGAAGACGACAGGGCCGAAGACGACAGGGCCGCGACCCGGGCGGCCCGGTCGGCCAGTGGCTGGCAGCGCAGCCGGTCAGCGATCTCGCGCACCTCCCCGATCGCGTCCGTGGCGCTGGCGGCATCACGCCGCCCGATCAGATACTCGGCCTGATCAAGCAGGCCGTGGGCCAGGTGGTACGGCGTGCTCTTCTCCCGCAGCAGCGCCACCACCCGGGTGAACGAGGAGGTCACGTCGTTGCCGTCGCTGGCCGCCAGGCGGACGCGGGCCAGGTCGCGCTCGGCTTGCAGCATCGGCGCCAGGTAGCCGGGCGGCTGGGCGTCAAGCATGTCGAGCAGTTCGCTGACGGCGGCCTCGTCCTTCAGCTCGTGCGCCGACCGGACCGCGAGCGGCCAGCCCCAGCGAACCATGTCCGCGCTGATGCCGAGCACGTCGACGAAATCCAGAATGCGCCGGGCCTGGCGGAGGGATTCGGCGACCTGCCCCCGGGCGGCGGCGGTGAAGCCCGCGGCCAGGAAGACCGCGGCCTTGTCCTGGGGGTCGTCAGTCGCGGGCAGGTGGGTGAGCGTGCTCAGGATGCGATCGGCGGTGTCCACGTCGCCCTGGATTCCGGCCAGCTGGCCCTGGAAGCAGGACAGCATCTCCATGTCGGCCAGCCCGTCGTCGTCCACCGCCTGTTGCAGGGCACGGCCGGCGGCGTCCCAGTCACCGATCATCAGCCAGGCGCCGGTCAGGTTGACGACGGCGAAGGTCAGCATGTTCCGGCTGCCGGCCCGGCGTAGACAGTCGGCCGCCTGCTGCGCGGCTTCGGCGCCCGCGGCGGGATCGGTGGCCGTCAGCGCGTCGGACAGGTTGAGCAGAGCCCGGCCCTCGCTGACCGTGTCCGACGTCTGGGCCGAGAGCAGCGCCGCCTCCCGGAAATACGCCGCCGCCTGCGGGCGCCGGCCCACCGTGCCGTGGAAGATGCCGCGGTGGGTGAACAGGCCGATCAGCTGGCGGCCGCTGACGCCGAGGGCCTGGCCCAGGTTCAGGGCCTCGCTGGTGAGGTGATCGCCTTCGGGCGAGCCCGCGTACGCTTCCAGGCCGCCCAGGGCGAGCAGCGCTTCCACCGTGTCACCGTCGGGGTCGTCGCGGAGCACGGCCAAGGCCGAGTTGAGCTCCTCTCGTGCCTTGGCGAAGAATCCGCGGTAGCGCAGCGCGTTCCCCGCGGCGACCTGGGCCCGGGCGGCCGACCGGGGATCGCCGTGCCGCAGATGATGCTCGCGGGCCAGCCGGCTGTACTCGGCGGCCGCATCCCAGTCGGACGCCTCGGTCGCGCTGTTGGCCGCCTTCTCCCACAGCCTTCCGGCGTCGGGCTCAGCCGCCTGCTGGTCGTCCGGATGGTCGTCGATCAGCTGAGCGGCGGCGGCGTAGGCGGTGGCGCCGCGGGCCAGGGCCCCGGTGCGGTCGGCCCGCTCGGCCGCCCGGATGAGCGCGCTGACGGCATCGCGCCGGATCTGTGGCGTGTCCGGGTCGTCGGGCAGGGCCTTGATGGCATCCAGGAAGTGGCGGGCGATGACGTCGGCGACTTCCTCGCCCTGGCCGGAGAAGGTCGCTCGCAGATGCGCGGCCACGGCCAGGTGCCGGGTCTTGCGGTCCCGGCGGGACAGGGTGTCGTAGGCCACCTGCCTGAGCATCTGCTGGGCGAACTGGTAGCTGCCCCGTTCCGGGGACAGCGGATCCGCCGACACCACCAGGACCTCGCGGCGCAGCAACTCGGCCAGGCCGGCCCGGACCGTCGGCTCGTCCTGCTCCGACACCGCGATCAGGGCCTCGGCCGGGAAGCTGGCCCCGAGCACGGCCGCGTCGGCCGCCAGCCGGCGGGAATCGGGCGGCAGGGCGTCCAGCCGGGCGGCCAGCAGGGCGTGCAGGCTGTCCGGGACCGACAGGTCACCGATGTCGCCGGTCAGCCGGTACACCCCGCCCGCGGGCTGCACGATGTCCCGGTCGATCAGCGCGCGGATCGTCTCCACCGCGAACAGCGGGATGCCCTGGGCGTGCCCGGTGACCGCGGCCCGCGCCGCGGTCGGCATACCGGGGACGAGCGCGTCCACCAGGCCGTCCATCGACACCGCGTCGAGGGGATCCAGCGTCAGGGTCGTCCGGTTCCGGCCCGCGCCGAGCGTGGGCCGCCCCTGGCCCAGTTCCGGCCGGGCGAACACCAGCAGGAAGACCGGCAGGTCACGAACCCAGTCCACGAGATGGTCCAGGAAGTCCAGCAGCCCCGTGTCGGCGTACTGGGCGTCCTCGATCAGCAGCACGACCGGGCCCGACGCGGCTAGCCGCTCGATGAACAGCCGCCAGCCCGCGAACAGTTCCTCCCGGCCCAGGGTCAGCCCGTCGTCACCGGCCACGTTCACACCCAGCAGGCGCCCCAGCCGGGCCCCGACGTAGCCCCGCTCACCCGGATCGGGCAGGAACCGGTCCAGCCCGGCGGCCAGCTTCTCCGCGGCGACCTCGGCCGGGTCCTCCTCGGCGATGCCGAGCCGCTGCCGGACGATCCCGGCCAGGGCCCAGAACGCCACCCCCTCCCCGTAGGAGAGGCAGCGGCCCCGGTGCCACCAGACGTCGGCGGCCAGCCCGTCGATGTACTTCTCGAACTCCCAGCCCAGCCGGGATTTGCCCACCCCGGCCGGACCCGCGACCAGAACCAGCCGGGGCGTCCGGCGTTCCGCGGTGGCGTGGAAGAGTTCCCGAATCGTCCGCAGCTCGGCGTCCCGGCCGGTCAGCGGGGCTTCCAGGCCGTCGAAGCGCTGGGCGCCACCCACTCCGGCCAGCACCCGGGTCGCCCGCCACAGCGGCTCCGGCCCGCTCTTGCCCTTCAGCTGATGCGACCCCGCGTCGCGGAAGTCCACCGCCCGGCCGGCCAGCCGCTGGGTCGCCCCGTCGACCAGGACCTGCCCGGGCTCGGCCGTGGCCTGGACCCGGGCGGCGGTGTTGACCGCGTCGCCGGCCACCATGCCCTCACCGACCGCGCCGAGGGTGACGGCGACCTCCCCGGTAACGATCCCGGCCCGGGCGGCCAGGCCGGGGATGGCCGCGGCCGCGCCCAGCTCGGTTACCGCGCCCACCAGATCCAGCCCGGCGCGCACGGCCCGCTCCGCGTCGCCTTCGGTCGCTACCGGTGTCCCCCACACGGCCATGACCGCGTCGCCGATGAACTTCTCCACCACGCCGCCGTAGCGGGACACGATCGTCCGGGCCACCGCGAAATAGCGCGACAGCAGTTCCCTGACCTCTTCGGAATCACGCGCCTGGGACAGCGGCGTGAACCCGACCAGATCGCAGAACAACACCGAACAGACCCGGCGCTGCGCGACGGGTCCCGGTATGTCGGAGCTTGCGGAGGCCACGGCCGGGCTGGTGGTCCCGCCCGGCGGCGGATCGGCCAGGTCAGCACCGCAGGCACGGCAGAAACGCTTACCGGCCGCGACCGGCTCACCGCATGACGGGCACCCCACCAGGGCCGTACCACAATCACCACAGAATCTGTCGTCCGCCCCCAGCGACGCGCCGCAATTTGCGCACGTCACCACAGCAGAACTATACGATCAAAACCATCGGTCAGCTATGGATGTAAACCACTCATAACCTGGCGAAACCCCGCATAAGGGGCACCTCATGGGTGGGCCGCCCCACAGCCTGCGGGCCGGGGAGGGTAGAACGGGTGCGTGCCCGAACTTCCCGAGGTCGAGACCGCCCGGCGGCTGCTCGCCGACCGGGCGCTGCACCGGCGCATCGTCGCGGTCGACGACGCCGACACGTTCGTATGCCGCCCGCATTCGCCCGGGGAGCTGCGGGACGCACTGGTGGGGCGCACGCTGACCGCGGCCAAGCGCCGGGGCAAGACGATGTGGGTGGAGACCTCGGGTGCGGGCGGCTCGGCCGAGCCCGGCCCCGACCTGGGCATCCACCTGGGCATGGGCGGCCGCATCGTGGTCACCGGGCCGGACGGCTCGGCGCAGGAAGGGGGCGGCCCGCGGCGACGGGACGCCCAGCCGCGCAAGGCGGAGTGGAACCGGTTCACCCTGTTCTTCGCCGACGGCGGGCAGCTGGTGCTGTTCGACAAACGCAGGCTGGGGCGGATCCGGCTCGACCCGGAGGTGGAGCTGCTCGGGCCGGACGCCGAGGAGGTCACCGCCGCCCAGTTCCGGGACCTGATCGGCCGGGGCTCGATCGCGGTCAAGGCCCGGCTGCTCGACCAGTCCAAGATCGCCGGGGTCGGCAACCTGCTGGCCGACGAGGCGCTCTGGCAGGCCAGGATCCCGCCCGCTCTCCCGGTCAACCGCCTCCCGGGCCAGGACACCGACCGGCTCTACCGCGCCCTGCAGGCCGCGCTGAAGTCGGCCGGGGCCAAGGGCGGCGTGCACACCGGCGACGTCATCGAGGCCCGTCACCCCGGCGGCACCTGCCCGCGCTGCGGGGCTGAGATGGTGCACGGCACCGTGGGCGGGCGGTCGACCTGGTGGTGTTCGCGGGAACAGGCAGCGTGGCCCGATGCGGCCTGATCTCTGGGACCCCGAGCCCGGGTTCCTGAACACGGCCAGCTACGGCCTGCCGCCCCGCCCGGCGTTCGCAGCGGTGCAGGCCATGCTGGACGAGTGGCGGACCGGCCGGACCAGCTGGGAGCCGTGGGACCAGAGCGTGGACCAGGCCCGGGAGCGCTTCGCCCGGCTGGTCAGCGTGCCCGCGGCCGACGTGGCCATCGGGGCCACCGTGTCCGAGCTGCTGGGCCTGGTCGCCACCGCGCTGCCGTCCGGGGCCCGGGTAGTGGTGCCGGAGGGCGAGTTCAGCTCGAACCTGTTCCCCTGGCTGGTCCGGGCCGCCCACGGCGTGGAGATCGCCCCGGTGCCGCTGGACCGGCTGGCCGAGGCCATCGACGGCCGGACCACGCTGGTGGCGTTCAGCCTGGTCCAGTCGGCCTCCGGCCAGGTGGTCCCGGCCGCCGAGATCACCGCGGCCGCCCGCCGGCACGGCGCGCTGGTCGTGGTGGACGCCACCCAGGCCTGCGGCTGGCTGCCGGTGGACGCGACCGCGTTCGACGCGCTGGTGACCCACGCCTACAAGTGGCTGATGTCGCCGCGCGGATCTTCGCTGGCGTACCTGCGCCCGAGCCTGCGGGAGCGGATGCAGCCGCGGGCCGCGGGCTGGTACGCCGGGGCCGACCGGGCCAGCAGTTACTACGGGCCGCCCATGCACCTGGCCGGGGACGCCCGGCGGTTCGACACCTCGCCGGCCTGGGTGTCCTGGGTCGGCACGGCGCCCGCGCTGGAGGTCATCGAGCAGATCGGGGTCCCGGTGATCCACGAGCACAACGTCCGGCTGGCCAACCGGCTCCGGGCCGGGCTGGGCCTGCCGCCCGGCGACAGCGCGATCGTGTCGGCCGACATCCCGGGGGCCGAGGACAAGCTGGCCCGGGCCGGCATCCGGGCCAGCGCCCGGGCGGGCCGGACCAGGCTGGCCTGCCACATCTACACCACCGAGCAGGACGTGGACGCGGCCCTGAACGCGCTGGGAGGCGGGGCCGCACGGGTGGAACGCGATGCTTAGGCCGTTCTTCCTGGAGGGCGCCGGGATCCGGCTCGAACCGCTGAGCCTGGCCCACGCCGACGGGCTGGCCGAGGCGGCTTCCGGGGCCCGGGACAGCTTCGGCTACACCTGGGTGCCCGACGGGCGGGACGACGCCCAGCGCTACGTGCAGGCCGCCCTGGACGACCGGGACGCCGGCCGCAGCGTGCCGTTCGCGGTCCGCAGCCGGATGGGGCACCGGATCGTCGGCTCGACCCGCTTCCTCGACCTGGAGGTGTTCCGCTGGCCGCCGCCGTGGCCGCCCGGTGTCGGCCGCGGGCCGGTGCCCACCGACGGGCAGCCGCCGGCGGTGGCCGAGATCGGCAGCACCTGGCTGGCCCCCGCGGCCCAGCGCACCGGGATCAACGCCGAGTGCAAGCTGCTCATGCTGCGGCACGCCTTCGACGTGTGGAACGTGCTCCGGGTCACGCTCAAGACCGACGCCCGCAACCAGGCCTCGCGCGCGGCCATCGATCGGCTCGGCGCGGCCTTCGAGGGGGTGCGGCGCGCGCACAGCCCGGCCTCGGACGGCAGCATCCGGGACACGGCCTACTACTCGATCCTGCGGCCGGAGTGGCCCGCGGTCTGCGACCGCCTGCAGCGGCAGGTCCGCGAGCGGGTCTCCTGACGCCGTCAGCCCTTGATCTTGGCCAGGGCCTGGTCGCCGGTGACGCAGCCGGCCGTGGTCAGTTCCAGATTGGCCAGGGACGCCTCGTTCGTGGTCACGTCGGCGGCGGCCACGCAGTCGCTGACCACGTAGACGGTCAGGCCGAGGTCGGTGCCGTGCCGGGCGGTCTGCTCGACGGTCAGGTTGGTGGCCACCCCGGTGATGAACACCGTGCTCAGCGACCTATCCAGCAGCCAGCGGACCACATCGTTGCCGGCCAGCCCGGACAGCTTCTGGTTGTCGGACACGTGCGCGTCCCGGGCCAGGCCAGCCATTTCCGGGATGATCTGGGCCCCGGGCGCGTCCGGGCGGAACGACTCCTGGGCATCGCCCACCGAGCGCATGAAGGCCGTGTTGCGGATCAGGGAGCTGCTTTTTTCCGGCACCGTGAACCGGGTGAACACCAGCTGGGCCCCGGCGTCGCGAGCGGCGGCGTGGAAGTCCGCGGCGCGGCCGATCACGCCACTGCGGGCCACCGGCTCGGCGAGCATCCCGCCGAAGAACCCTTCCGGCTTGATCACGTTGACCTGCCAGTGCAGCGCGAGAACCGCGGCGCCCTGGAGAGCGGCGCTGGGGAGCGCGGCACCCTGGAGACCTGGAGCAGTCATAAGTGCGATCTTCCCCGACGACAGGGCCCGAAATCGGGATTTCCGTCGGACTCGCGGCCGGGCCGGGCTTTTCCGGCCCGGGAATGGTCCGGGAATGACGGTGGCGCCTGGTAGCAATGAAGGCATGGCCGAAGCAGACGACACCCAGCTCCGGGCCGACGCCGAGCAGGCCCTGCAGGCGCTGGCGGGCCCGGGCGCGCGGCTGCGCGAGGACCAGTGGACCGCGATCAGCGCGCTGGTCAGGGGCCGCCGGGCCCTGGTCGTGCAGCGCACCGGATGGGGCAAGTCGGCGGTGTACTTCCTGGCCACGGCGCTGCTGCGGGCCCGCGGAGCCGGGCCGACGGTGATCGTGTCGCCGCTGCTGGCGCTGATGCGCAACCAGATCGAGGCCGCGGGCCGGGCCGGGATCCGGGCCCGGACCATCAACTCGGCCAACCCGGACGACTGGGAGGAGACCTACGCCGAGATCGGGGTGGGCGCGGTCGACGTGCTGCTGGTCAGCCCGGAACGGCTGAACAACCCGTCGTTCCGGGACCGGGTGCTGCCCCAGCTGGCCGCCACGGCCGGGATGCTGGTCATCGACGAGGCCCACTGCATCTCCGACTGGGGCCACGACTTCCGCCCGGACTACCGGCGGCTGCGCACCCTGCTGGCCACGCTCCCGGAGGGTGTCCCGGTGCTGGCCACCACGGCCACGGCCAACGCCCGGGTGACCCGGGACGTGGCCGAGCAGCTCGGGACCGGGACCCAGGACGAGGCGCTGGTGCTGCGCGGGCCGCTGGACCGGGAGAGCCTGCACCTGTCCGTGGTCCGGCTGCCGACCGCGCACCAGCGGCTGGCCTGGCTGGCCGAGCACCTGGACGAGCTGCCCGGGTCCGGCATCATCTACACCCTGACCGTGGCCGCCGCCCACGAGACCGCCGCGTTCCTGGCCGACCGGGGGGTGCCGGTGGCCGCCTACAGCGGCCAGAGCGACCCGGACCAGCGGATCGCGGCCGAGGACGACCTGCTGGGCAACCGGCTCAAGGCCATCGTGGCCACCAGCGCGCTGGGCATGGGCTTCGACAAGCCGGACCTGGGCTTCGTGGTGCACCTGGGCGCGCCCGCCTCCCCGGTGGCCTACTACCAGCAGATCGGCCGGGCCGGCCGCGGCCTGCCCCGGGCCGAGGTGGTGCTGCTGCCGGGCCGGGAGGACCGGGACATCTGGGCCTACTTCGCGTCGCTGGCCTTCCCGCCCGAGCGGGTGGTCCGCGACACGCTGGCCGTGCTGGACGACACCGAGCGGCCGCTGTCGCCGGGCGCCCTGGAGACCCGGGTCGACCTGAGCCGCGGCCGGCTGGAGATGATGCTCAAGGTGCTCGACGTGGACGGCGCGGTGCGCCGGGTCAGCGGCGGCTGGCAGTCCACCGGCCAGCCCTGGCGGTACGACGCCGAGCGCTATCAGCGGGTGGCCGCCGAGCGGGGCCGCGAGCAGCAGTCCATGCTGGACTACGCGGCCGGCACCGACTGCCGGATGGAATTCCTCCGCCGCGAACTGGACGACCCGGCCGCCGGGCCCTGCGGGCGCTGCGACAACTGCACCGGCCGGCCCTGGACGGCCGAGGTGACCGAGGACGGGGCGGCCACCGCCCGGGAGCGGCTGCTGCGCCCGGGGGTGACCGTGGCCCCGCGCCGGATGTGGCCGACCGGCATGAAGGACCTGGGTGTGGCCGCGACCGGCAAGATCCCCCCGGACCTGACCGCCGACCCGGGCCGGGCCCTGGGCCGCCTGACCGACGCGGGCTGGGGCCCCCGGCTGCGGGCGCTGCTGGCCGACGACGCCCCGGACGAGCCGGCCGGCTCCGATCTGACCGCGGCCCTGATCAAGGTGCTGGCCGCCTGGGACTGGCCGGACCGGCCGGTGGCCATGGTCACGCTGCCGTCGAACACCCGGCCGCTGCTGATCGAGAGCCTGGGCAAGGCCCTGGCCGACATCGGCCGGCTGCCCTACCTGGGCTCGCTGGCCTATCCGGACGGCGGTCCCGGGCCCCGGCGGCACAACAGCGCCCAGCGGCTGCGCACGGTATGGGAGGCGCTGACCGTGCCGGAGCCGCTGGGCCAGGCCGTGGCCGCGGCGGGCGGCCCGGTGCTGCTCATCGACGACCGGATGGAATCCGGCTGGACCATGACCGTGGCCGCCCGGCTGCTCCGCCAGGCGGGCGCGCCCGCGGTGCTGCCGCTGGTCCTGGCCGTCACCACCGGCTGAGGCCCAGTGGTCAGCGGTGGCCGGCCACCGCGTGCGGCAGGTACAGCTCCTCGAGCTGCGTGATCTCGTCGTCGCTGAGCTCCAGTTGCTCGGCGGCGATCGCGTCCTCCAGGTGGCGGAGCTTGGTCGCGCCCACGATCGGCGCGGTCACGCCGGGCCGGTGCAGCAGCCAGGCCAGCGCGACCTGCGCGGGTGGAACGCCGCGCCCCTGGGCCACCTCGCGCACCCGGTCGACCACGTCGAAGTCGGCTTCGACGTAGAGGTTGTCGATGAACGGGTCGGACCCCGAGCGGGTGGTGTGCTGCTCCCCGTCCCGGGTCCGGCTCCCGGCCAGCAGGCCGCGGGCCAGCGGGCTCCACGGGATGACCCCCACGCCCTGGTCGATGCACTGCGGGATCATCTCCCGCTCTTCCTCCCGGTAGAGCAGGTTGTAGTGGTTCTGCATGGACACGAACGGGGTCCAGCCGTTGCGGTCGGCCACGAACTGGGCCTTGGCGAACTGCCAGGCGAACATGCTGCTGGCCCCGATGTAGCGGGCCTTGCCCGCCTTGACCACGTCGTGCAGGGCCTCCATGGTCTCTTCGATCGGCGTGCCGTAGTCCCAGCGGTGGATCTGGTACAGGTCCACGTAGTCCATGCCCAGCCGCCGCAGCGAGTCGTCGATCCCGGCCAGGACGTGCTTGCGCGACAGGCCGTGGGCGTTCTCGTTCCGGCCCGGCTTGTCGCTGCCCGGTCCGACCGGGCTGAAGATCTTGGTCGCGACGACCACTTCATCCCGGCTGAACAGCTTGCCCAGCAGCCGGCCGGTGGCGACCTCGCTGGCCCCGGCCGAGTAGACGTCGGCGGTGTCGTAGAAGGTCACGCCCGCGTCGGCGGCGGCCCGGACGATCGGCTCGGCGTCGTCCTCGTTCAGGGCCCAGGCCCGGTCGCTGTCGTTGCCGTAGCTCATCATGCCCAGGCAGACCCGCGACACCCGGAGCCCGGTGGATCCGAGGTTGACGTACTTCACGATGTTCTCCAATCAGGGAGAGTAAGGGGTGGCGGCGGGGCCTGAGGGCACCGCCACGATGCGGCGGACGGCTTCGGCCACGAACTGCTCGTGCCGCGCCAGCGTGGCTGCGTCCGGCTCCTCGCCGAAGATGATCCGCACCAGCTGGGGCAGCACGTGCCAGTAGTTGGCCACGCCGAGGATGACGACCAGCAGATGCCGGGGGTCCAGGTCCGGGTCGATGGTCCCGGCCCGCTGCTGCTCGGCGATGGAGGCCAGCTTGTCCTGGTAGTGCTGGCGGCGGTGCTCCACGGTGGAGCCGTGCGGCGCGCCGAACTCCAGGCCCTCCCACAGCGACAGGCGCAGGAACTCCGGGTGCGCGGCGAAGTACCGGAACAGCCCGGCCGCGTACTCGTCCATGTCCCGCGACTGGGGCAGCAACTGCTGGCCGCGCTCGTCCAGGAAGAAGTCCAGCACCCGCCGCAGCAGCTCGTCCTTGGTGCCGAAGTAGCGGTAGATGGACTCCTTGTTGGCCCGGGCCTTCTCCGCGATGCGGTCCACCCGGGCCCCGGCGTTGCCGTGCGCGGCGAACTCCTCGACCGCGGCGTCGAAGATCCGCTGCCGGGTACCCCCTGGGTCCGAGGTCACCAACCGCCCCTTCCGTCCCGCCCAGCCTAGCCGCCGGTCATTCCAACTATCTAGTTTGACTATCTAGTTGAGCGGGGCATTTTCGCTGGCCCCGGCCTGTTGTGGGCTACGGTGCCCGCCGACGGAAGGACGTGCCAGTGGCTCAGCAGCAGGCTCCCCGCCCGCAGGCGGCGACCCTGTCTCCGGCCCTGATCCGGCTGATGGCCATCACCTGCGCGGTCACGGTGGCCAACCTGTACTACGCGCAGCCGCTGCTGCACGCGATCGGCGGCGCGCTGCACGTGGGCCCGGTATCTGCTTCTCTGCTGGTCACCGCGGCCCAGCTGGGGTACGCGATCGGCCTGCTGCTGGTCGTGCCGGTCGGTGACATCACCCGGCGGCGGCCGCTGCTGACCGGGCTGCTGGCCGTGGACACGCTGGCTCTGGCGGCCAGCGCCGTGGCCCCGAACCTGCAGCTGCTGGGCGCGCTGGCCGTGGTTATCGGCGTGACCTCGGTGGTGGTGCAGATGCTGGTCCCGTACGCGGCCACGCTGGCCCCGGACGCGCAGCGCAGCCGGGTGATCGGCACGCTGATGAGCGGCCTGCTGATCGGCATCCTGCTGTCCCGGACGTTCGCCGGCGTCATCGCGGCGGCGGCCGGCTGGCGGGTGGTGTACGGCGCCGCGGCCGGGGCGATGGCCCTGACCACGATCGCGCTGCGGCTGGCCCTGCCCGACCACCGGCGCGAGCTGGCGGTCAGCTACCGGGAGCAGATGCGCGGCGTGCTGGCGGTGGCCCGGTCCGAGCCGGTCCTGCGCTGGCGCTCGGTCATCGGGGCCAGCGGGTTCGCGGCGTTCGGCTGCTTCTGGACCACGGTCACGTTCCTGCTGTCCGGGCCGCAGTACGGCTTCTCCCAGCTCGGTATCGGGCTGTTCGCCCTGGTCGGGGCGGCCGGGGCGGTGACCGCCGCGTTCGGCGGCCGGCTGCTGGACTCGCGCCGGGACCTGCGCTGGCCCGTGGCGGGTGTCCCGCTGGCCCTGACCGCGGTGTCGTTCTTGTTCATCGGGCTGGGTGGCGCCCACCTGGGCACCTGGAGCCTGGTCCTGCTGATCATCGGTGTGCTGCTGATGGACGCCTGCGTGCAGGCTTCGCACGTGATCAACCAGAGCGTGATCTACGACCTGCTGCCGGAGGCGCGCTCCCGGCTCACCACCATCTACATGACCACGTACTTCATCGGCGGGGCGGCCGGATCGGCGGCCGGCTCCCAGGCCTACGCGCACGGGGGCTGGGCCGCCGCCTCGGCCACGGCCGCGGTGTTCCCCGTGCTCGGCCTGCTGGCCTGGCTGGCCAGCCGCCCGCACGAGCGCGCCCGGTCAGGCCAGCAGGGCAGCGCTCAGGCCGACGTGAGCAGGGCCGCCACCGCGTCCAGGGCCCCCGGGACCAGCGCGTAGTAGGCCCACACCCCGCGCTTGTCGCGGGTCAGGATGCCCGCGTCGATCAGCACCTTAAGGTGATGGGAGATCGTGGGCTGGGTCAGCCCCAGCGGTTCGGTCAGCTCACAGACGCAGGCCTCGCCGCCCTCGTGCACGGCGACCAGCGAGACCAGCCGCAACCGGGTCGGGTCGGCCAGCGCCTTGAGCAGGGTGGCGAGGCTGGCGGCCTGGTCGGCGGTCAGCGGTTCCCTCAGCAGCGGCGCGTCCCGGCACTTCTCCGCGGCCGTCGGCTGCAGCGCGGTCCTCACCTACCCAGTATGCGCCGGACTTACCCAGTATGCGCCGGTCAGGCCACGAACGGAGGGGCTCCGGACTCACTGATCATGGGCCGCCCGGCCGCTTCCCAGCCCTGCATGCCGTCGGACACGTTGGTCACTTCCCAGCCGTTGGCCCCCAGAACCTGGGTCGCGCGGGCCGACCGGCTGCCCGCCCGGCAGATCACGTACACCGGCTGATCCTTCGGCACCTGGTCCGCCTGGCCGCCCAGCTGGCCCAGCGCGATGTGCACGGCCCCCGGCGCGTGCCCGGCGGTCCACTCGTCGTCCTCGCGGACGTCCAGCAGGTAGATGTCCTCGGGCACGCCCGACGCGGGAACTTCGTTCATCCTCAACTCCTCCGCTAGCAGGTCGCTGACCTACCGTAGCGTCAGCGGCCGGGGGCGCCGAACCAGCTCGCGCCCGGGCCGCCGATCAGGTACCGGTCGGCCACGTGGTTGAGCACCCGCCGGGCCTGCCGGAACCGGTCCGCGACCTCGCCGACCACGGTCAGCCCGCCGGTCCGGACCGGGGCCAGGGCCAGCGCGGACCGGTACCAGCGCGAGCCCAGGTCCTCCATCAGCTCCAGGTCCGGGACGCCGGTCAGCCGTTCCCGCTCGCTGGCCGGCACCTGGGTCGCGCGCAGCAGCCGGGCCACGTTGACCGGGCTGAACGCCTGGCCCGCCACGTAGTCGGGGAACACGCCGGACAGGAACAGCGCGACGTCGCCCAGCCGCCGGTAGACGCCGGGCCGCGACTCTTCCGGCACCGCGTCCAGTAGGCCGACCAGCCGGACCGGGTCCAGCTCGCTGAACCGCCGGGTCCGGGCCCGGCCGCCCACCGTGACCCGGTAGCGGCCGCTGGTCACCCGGGTGAACGAGGTCAGCAGCTCGGCCAGGAACAGCCGCCGGGCCGCCGAGCCCAGGAAGTCGCGCAGTTCCGGGGCGTCGAACACCGGCACCTGCTGCCGCGCCGCCGCCCGCTCGGCCACGTAGCGGGCCCCGGCCAGGTCGGCCGCGGCCCGGTGCACGGCCACCGCGAAGGCCAGGAACGGCGAGGCGATGATCGCCTCCCGCGACAGCAGCGCCTCCGCCCCGAAGATCGCCTCGAAGACTCTCGGGTCGGCCAGCACCCGCTCCAGGGAGTCCGGGTCGTGCCGGAGCCGCCCGGCCTCGGCTTCC
>DASXMW010000010.1:0-3017 GCA_036495425.1 Streptosporangiaceae bacterium
CGGCGGCTCAGGCCTTGGTCTGACCGGGCGGGGGCTCGCGCCAGCTGTTGGTGATGGGGAGCCGCCGGTCGCGGCCGAAGTTCTTCTGCGTGATCTTGGGACCGGGCGGGTACTGGCGGCGCTTGTACTCGGCCAGGTCGACCAGGCGGATGACCCGCTGGACCAGGTCGGGGTCGTAGCCCTGGGCGATCAGGTCGCCGGAGCCCAGGTCCTGCTCCACGTAGTCGTCGAGCAGCGCGTCCAGCAGGTCGTAGTCCGGCAGCGAGTCGGTGTCCTGCTGGCCCGGGGCCAGCTCGGCGCTGGGCGGCTTGATGATCGAGTTCTCCGGGATCGGCGGGGTCTGGCCTTCGGCCTCGGCCTGCGCGTTCCGCCACCGGGCCAGCTGCCAGACCAGGGTCTTGAACACGTCCTTGATCGGCCCGTACCCGCCCGCCGAGTCCCCGTACAAGGTCGAATAGCCGGTGGCCAGCTCGCTCTTGTTGCCGGTGGTCAGGACCAGGTGGCCGGCCGCGTTGGACAGCCCCATCAGGATCACCCCCCGCACCCGGGCCTGCAGGTTCTCCGCGGGCAGCCCCTTCTCGGGGAACCCGGCCGGGCCCAGCGCGGTCTCGAAACTGTCCACCATCGGCTTGATCGGCACGGTCTCCGCGTGCACTCCCTGCCGGCGGACCAGGTCCTCAGCGTCGGTGATCGAGTGGCCGGAGGAGTACCGGCTGGGCATCAGCACCGTGTACACCTTGTCCGGTCCCACCGCGTCGGCCGCGATCGTCGCGGTCAGCGCCGAGTCGATGCCGCCGGACAGGCCCAGGATCACGGTCCGGAAGCCGTTCTTGCGCACGTAGTCCCGCACCCCGAGCACCAGCGCGCGGTAGACCTCCTCGGAGTCGGGCAGCGACGGCCACAGCGGCCCGTGCTCGACCGGCGGCCAGCCGGCGCGGGCCGGGATCGCGGCCGCGGCCGGCAGTTCGACCTGCCGGATGGTGATCGTGGTCCCGTCGCCGGCGTCGACCCGTTCCCCGTCGTGCCCCAGCCCCCCGTCCGGGGCGGCGGGCAGGTCCAGGTCGGTGACGATCAGCGTCTCGTCGAACTGCGGGCCCCGGGCCAGCAGGTTCCCGTCCCGGTCGACCAGGATCGAGCCGCCGTCGAAGACCAGCTCGTCCTGGCCGCCGACCAGGTTGGCGTAGGCCAGCGCGGCCCCCGAGATTCCGGCGCAGCGGGCGCACAGGGCCTCGCGGCGGTCGTCCTTGCCGCGCTCGTAGGGCGACGCGTTGGGCACCACCAGCAGCGACGCCTGGGCGGTGCGGGCCACCGCGACCGGGCCGCCATCCTGCCACAGGTCCTCGCAGATGGCGATGGCCACGTCGACCTTCCCGCCGTCGGTGGTCATCCGGAACACCGGCAGCGAATCGCCCGGCACGAAGTACCGGTACTCGTCGAACACCCCGTAGTTGGGCAGATGGTGCTTGGCCGTGGTGATCACGACCTGGCCCCCGTACAGCAGCGCGGCCGCGTCCAGCGGCGCCCCGGCCGGGAGCCCGGTCCGCGGGGCCAGGCCCTCGCGCCGGTCCAGGTAGCCGGTGACCACGGCGATGTCGCCCAGGCCCGCGGCGGCCAGCCGCTCGGCGACCTCGCGGACCGCGGCCCGGGACGCGTTCACGAACGAGGCCCGCAAGGCGAGGTCTTCCACCGGGTAACCGGTCAGCATCATCTCCGGGAACACCACGACCTGGGCCCCCTGCTGGCCCGCGCGCCGCGTCCACTCCACGATCAGGTCGGCGTTCCCGGTCAGGTCGCCCACGGTCGCGTTGACCTGGGCCATGGCAATCCGCAGCGTCGGCACGGGTTCTAGCTTAGGCGGGCCCTGCGGACCAGCGACTGCACCTCCGCGTCGTAGAGCAGGGCGGCCCCGCCGCTACCGGTCAGGTGCTGGTGCGGGTCGAGGCCAGCGGCGTCTCATTCGCCGAGCAGGGCATGCGCCGCAACCGGTACCCGGGCCAGCCGAAGTTCCCGTTCGCACACGGTGGTCGGCAAGGTCATCCTCGAGCCGTGACATCCTTGGTCGCGTGATCGGCGCGATCCTGCCGCCCGCCGTGGCCGCCGAGGAGACCTTCGGCGACGACCCGGCGGCCAGCCTGTTCCCGGACGAGGCGGCGGTCATCGCCCGGGCCGTGGCCACGCGGCGTCAGGAGTTCACCACCGGCCGGGCCTGCGCCCGCGCCGCCCTGGCCCGGCTGGGCCTGGCCCCCGGACCGATCCTGCGCGGCGAGCGCGGCGAGCCCCGCTGGCCGGCCGGGGTGGTCGGCAGCATCACCCACTGCGCCGGCTACCGGGCCTGCGCGGTGGCCCACCGCCGGGACGTGCGCACCATCGGCCTGGACGCCGAGCCGCACGGCCCGCTGCCCGGCGGGGTGCTGGACGCGGTGGCCGCCCCGGCTGAGCAGGCCCGGCTGAAAGAACTGGCCGCGGCCCGCCCGGAGGTGCACTGGGACCGCCTGCTGTTCAGCGCCAAGGAGTCCGTGTACAAGGCCTGGTTCCCGGTGACCGGGGAGTGGCTGGGTTTCAGCGACGCCGCCGTGGACTTCCACCCGTCGGGCGACCGGTTCACGGCCCGGATCCTGGTCGATGACGCGCCCATCGATTATTTCGAAGGTCGGTGGCTGGTCGCCCACGGTCTGCTGGCGACGGCCATCGCGGTGGAGACCTGACCGCTCAGCAGGCGCGGCCCTTGGTCGAGGCCGCGGCCGACGGCGTCGGCGACGGCGGGCGGTCGGCCGTGGCGGTCCGGCCCGGGCTCGACGGGCCGCCGCAGCCGGTCAGCACCGCGGCCGCGGCCACGGCCGTCAGCCCGAGCGGGATCGAAGTACGCAAGGTCACGGCAGGATGAGGGCAGATGCCCTCCGTGATCACCGGCTACTCGTGGTAAAACACGCCGGGCCGACAACCCGGCAAAAAACCCGGTGCGGCCGGACCCGGGAAAAGGCAAGCTCACGATATGACCAACGGAACGGGTCGCCACG
>DASXMW010000011.1:0-14916 GCA_036495425.1 Streptosporangiaceae bacterium
CCGGGACCCTCGCCCATCTCACCAGCCCCGCACGCCCCAGCGACCCCGCCATCCCGGGCCCCCCGCGCCGCCCACGCCACACCGGCCTCATCGCTTCCAGGCATTCCATGATCGATTGAGCCTTGCTCCGGCCAGAGGGAGAGTAAAGCTCCATCGATCAAGACCAGGCCCGGCCGCGACCAGCGCTGAACGTCAGAACGTGGTCAATTCATGCTGTGATGGCAGCAGTTTTTGCACACAAAGCTCGGGTGACGGGACGCCGGGGCCCAGGGAGGTGGGACCGGGACGGGGCTGGCTGTGGCGCGGGGTGACGGGGCGCCGGGGCCCAGGGGGGTGGGACCGGGACGGGCTGGCTGTGGCGCTGGGGCGTGGGGGGTCGAGGCTGGGGCGGGTGGCTCCGCTGGCGGTGCGACGCAGGCCGCGTGAGTTTCTTTCGACCCAAAAGATGCTTTGAATCACTGGCGTGCCTGGGTTCGGGCGGATTGTCGGTGGGGCGGGTGACCATGCCGGCATGAGACCAGTGCTGAGGGCGGGGCTGCGGGCCGTGTGGCGGGACCGGGACACGCTGCAGATCGGGGTGGACCCGCGGCGGGCGGTGGCGCTGTCCGGGATGCGCGGGGCCGCGCCGGTGATCGCGCTGCTGGACGGGAGCCGGGACTGGGACGGGGTGATCACCGCGGCCCGGGAGGCCGGGCTCTCGGTCAAGACCGTGCACCGGGTGCTCGGGCTGCTGGCCGGCGCGGGCGCGCTGGCCGACTTCCCGGCCCGGTCGCTGGGCGGGCTGACCGCGCCGGTGCGGGGCCGGCTGGCCACCGAACTGGCCGCGGCCTCGCTGGCCTACGGGGACTGCGACGGCGGGGCGCGGACGCTGGCCCGGCGGCGGATGGCCTTCGTCCGGGTGCACGGGGCCGGGCGGATCGGGACCGCGGTCGCCGGGCTGCTGGCCGCGGCGGGCGTGAGCCAGGTGACCTGCCAGGACGGCGGGCTGACCCGGCCCCAGGACCTGAGCCCGGCCGGGCTGGGCCTGCCCGACCTCGGCCTGCCCCGGGGCGACGGCGCGGCCCGGCTCATTCGCAGGGTCGCGCCGGACGTGCGAACCGCCGACCGCGGCCAGCGGCCGGACCTGGCCGTGCTGGCCGGCCCCGGGGACCCCGCGGGCGCGGCCCGGCTGGTCCGGGCCCGGATCCCGCACCTGCTGGCGGTGGGCGGCGAAGGCGTGGGCGTGGTCGGGCCGCTGGTGCGGCCGGGCCGGTCGGCCTGCCTGCGCTGCCTGGACCTGGCCCGGGCCGAGCGGGATCCGGCCTGGCCGCTGATCCTGGCCCAGCTGGCCGGCGAGCAGGACGGCCCGCCTGCCTGCGACACCGTGCTGGCCGCGAGCGTGGCCGCGCTGGCCGCGGCCCAGGCGCTGGAATTTATCGACACCGGCCGCCCGGGCCGGCCCGTGACCAACGGCGCGCTGGAGCTGCTCGTGCCGGACTGGCAGTGGCGGCGCCGGTCCTGGCCGCCGCATCCGCGCTGCACCTGCCGGGCCGGCCCCCGGGTGTCGTTACAACTGTGCCGGATGGCGCAGAATTAGAAGGGTGAGTGATGACGATGTGCCTCGACGCGCGGTAACGCGCACCGCCAAGCTGGCTGGCCTGCCGATCGGATACGCGGGCCGGGCGGCCCTCGGGCTCGGCAAGCGGATCGGGGGCCGCAGCGCCGAGATCGTCGCCCAGGAGATCCAGCAGCGCACGGCCGAACAGGTCTTCCGCGTCCTCGGTGAGCTCAAGGGCGGGGCGATGAAGATGGGTCAGGCGCTGTCCATCTTCGAAGCCGCGTTGCCCCCGGAGATCGCCGGACCCTACCGGGCCACCCTGACCAAGCTGCAGGAATCGGCGCCGCCGCTGCCGGCCCGGACCGTGCACCAGGTGCTGGCCCAGGACCTGGGCGAGAACTGGCGGGACCAGTTCGCCGAGTTCGACGACCACCCGGTGGCCGCCGCGTCCATCGGGCAGGTACACCGGGCCACCTGGCACGACGGGCAGTCGGTGGCGGTCAAGATCCAGTACCCGGGCGCGGGCAACGCGATCATCAACGACTTCAACCAGCTGGCCCGTATCGGCCGGCTGTTCGGCGTGCTGATGCCGGGCCTGGACGTGAAGCCGCTGCTGGAGGAGCTGCGGACCCGGGTCGCCGAGGAGCTCGACTACGAGCTGGAGGCCCGGTCCCAGCAGGCCTTCGCCGACGCCTACCGCGACGACCCGGACATCTTCGTCCCCGACGTGATCTCCGCCACCCGGCACGTGCTGGTGTCGCAGTGGATGGACGGTACGCCGTTGGCCCGGGTCATCAGCGAAGGCACTCAGGAGCAGCGGAACCGGGCCGGGATCCTGCTGGCCCGGTTCCTGTTCTCCGGTCCGGCCCGGGCCGGGCTGCTGCACGGCGACCCGCACCCGGGCAACTTCCGGTTGCTGGACGACGGGCGGCTGGGGGTGCTCGACTTCGGCGCGGTGGACCGGCTGCCGGACGGGCTACCGCCGTTCTTCGGCCGGCTGCTGCGGATCATGCACGAGGACCAGCCGGACGTCGAAGCCGTCGAGCGCGAGCTGCGGGACAACAACTTCCTGCGGCCCGGCATCGACGTGGACCTGGCGGCACTGCGGGCGTTCCTGGCCCCGCTGGCCGAGCCGTCCAAGGTGGAGAGCTTCCGTTTCACCCGGGAGTGGCTGCGGGGTGAAGCGACGCGGGTCACGGACCTGAACGCCTCCAACATCTCCCGGAAGTTCAACCTGCCGCCGAGCTACGTGCTCATCCACCGGGTGTCGACCGCGGGCATCGGCGTGCTGTGCCAGCTGGAGTGCGAGGGCCGGTTCCGGGACGAGGTGCTGCGCTGGATGCCCGGCTACCTGGATGAGCCGGACGAGGGGCGCCGTTCGCTGCCGGTCGGCTAGGGGGCTGGGCGGCCCAGGGATAAGACAAGGCGCCCGCCGGCCGGTGGGCCAGCGGGCGCCTCGGGGACGTCCTCCCAGGTCAGACCTGAAGCGCGGAACGGAGCCGCGCTTCGGTCCGGCGGGCCACGGTGGCCCGGTGCTCGGCGCGCTCAGCGCGGCGAGCCACCCGGCGCAAGGCCCGGGCCTGGCGCGCGTAGCGCGTCCGGGACGCCTCTTGCAGGAGACTTCTATGTCGATCGGTTGCCATTTGCTCGGTCAGATACATGCTTGCCGCCACCCTTGACTTCCTCGTTGCCATCCGGCCGCTGCTCGGTGTGGATCCCATCCCCGTGGAGCTAAGCGGCCACCTCGGTCTTACGGGGCCGGCCCCGGGGCCGCTTGCGCGGCACGACCGTCCCCTGCAGGAGAAGCTCTCCGCCCCAGACACCCCAGGGCTCGCGGCGCTCCAGCGCGCCTGACAGGCACGCCAGCCGCACCGCGCAGTCGCGGCAGAGCGCCTTGGCGCTCTCCACGTCCTGCGGTGACTCGGCGAAGAACAATTCCGGATCTTCGGTGCAGGGCATGTTCATCCTGGCCAACTGGATTCCCCCGGAATCCGCCAGTCCTGCCTTCAACCCCTCTGCGTCCGCGCTTGCGGCGGCATTGGGCCACTGCATCGGAGCCAACCCCTCTCGTCTGCATCCCTCGTCTTGCGATCTCTCGCCCGTCCGGAGGGACCGTGGCCCTAAAAAACACTTAAGGCCGCGGACCCTGTGTGTGGGTCCGCGGCCTTGAGGGGTTCTCCCGGCTCTCAGGCCGGAGGTCGTTCCCTCAAGGGTGGTTGCGGACCCGATCCGCCAACGCCATTGGCGCTAACGCGGGTCATGTTGTTGTAGTTGGAGTGGACAGTCGTGTCCCCTGGCTTCGTGGCAGTCGGCGCGACCAGGTCCACGGCGCACTTGGCCTGAATCAGGCCAAGGTCGACGGAACGCGGCCGCTTGGTGCCCACGGCCCCCATCAGCCAGGAAACGGGCAGGCCAAAGGCGCCCATGCCCTGCGGGGCGGCGCTCAGCGGTGCAATGCCGCTACCTGCCGGCTGCTGCACGACGGCCTGATCGGCGTAGTCCTTGATCATCACTGGGCACCTCCCTTCGGGGTATCGGCTACTGGCCCAGACGCATGCGAAAAGCTTATGACCGCCCCCCAGGCGCGGCAACTTATTTTTGACCAGGACTTTTGAGGAAATTTTCGACCGTGGCCAAGAGCCTGGATAGGTGAAAAATCAAGCATTCGGAACGTGCCCGAATACCATTCGGATCGAGGGGGTGCCGGGGCGGATTGGCCGGGACCGCCGACGACAATGCCGGTAGTTTGAGCGGCTAATAACCTCAATATTTGTTGAGGTTTTGATATGGCCGGGAGCGAGTGGTCAGGGGGTGGTGCGGATGAGGCCTTCCTGGACTACCGAGCAGACGAGGTGGCCGGCGGGGTCGAAGACTTCGCCGCGGGCCAGGCCCCGGGCGCCGGCGGCAACCGGGGACTCCTGGGCGTAGAGGAGCCAGTCGTCGGCGCGGAAGGGGCGGTGGAACCACATGGCGTGGTCCAGGCTGGCGCCCTTGGTCCGGCCGTCGGCCCAGGACAGGCCGTGGCCGAGCAGCACCGAGTCGAGCAGGGTCAGGTCCGAGGCGTAGGTCATCAGGCAGACGTGCAGCAGCGGGTCGTCGGGGAGCTCGCCGTTGACCCGGAGCCAGACCAGGTTGTCGGTCCGGCGCAGGGACGGGTCCCGCTCGGCTTCGAAGGTCAGGGGGCCGACGTAGCGGACGTCGATGGGGCTGTCGCGGTAGGGCTCGGGCATGGTGCCGAACAGCTTCTCCATCCGGTCGATGGTGCGCGGGATCTGCTCCGGGGGCGTCACCTCGGGCATGGTGTCCGAGTGCTCGGGGCCGGGCTCGGGGCGGTGGAACGACGCCGACAGCGTGAAGATCGTCTTGCCGTGCTGGATCGCCGAGACCCGGCGGGTGGTGAACGATCGGCCGTCGCGGACCCGCTCCACCGTGTAAACGAGGGGCACGGCCGGGTCGCCCGGGCGGATGAAGTAGGCGTGCAGCGAGTGCACCGGGCGGTCCGGGTCCACGGTCCGGCCCGCGGCCACCAGGGCCTGCCCGGCGACCTGGCCGCCGAAGACGCGCTGGACCCGCTCGTCGGGGCTGCGGCCGCGGAAGATGTCCAGCTCGATCTGCTCCAGGTCGAGCAGGTCCAGCAGCGCGTCGAGCTGCTTGCTCATATCCGGTTCACCAGCTTCTTCGTGGTCGGGGCGGATCGCAGGGCGGCCAGGAAGCGGGACGGCTCGCCGCCGCGGGTGCCGGAGCCGCGGGCACCGGTGCCGCGGGCACCGGAGCCGCGGGCGCCTGCGCCGCCGGGGCCCGGGCCGGCCCAGGACAGGTAGAGCCGCTGGCGGGCCCGGGTCACGGCCACGTAGAGCAGGCGGCGCTCCTCGTCCTGGGCGGCCGGGGTGCGCGCGTACACGATCGGCATGACCCCTTCGACCAGGCCGGGCAGCAGCACCGTGTCCCACTCCAGGCCCTTGGCCGCGTGCATGGAAGCCAGCGTCACCCCGTCCAGCACCGGCGCGTGGCCGATGGTCGCCCGCTGGGCCAGGTCGGTGACGAAGTCGGCCAGGGTGGCGGCCGGCTTGGCCGCGGCCATTTCGTCGGCCAGCTGGGCCACGGCCCGCAGGGACTCCCAGCGCTGACGGCTGGTCCCGCCCCCGGCGGGCTCGGCCGGGGTCAGGCCCAGGCCGGACAGGACCGTGCGCACCTCGGCGGGGAGCGAGCCGGGCGCTTCCCCGTCGGCGGCGCCCCGCAGGGCACCGCGCAGCAGCATGATGGCCTGCTTGACCTCGGGCCGGTCGTAGAACCGCTCGGTCCCGCGGACCTGGTACGGCACGCCGGCCGCGGACAGCGCGGTCTCGAACCGCTCCAGCATGGCGTTGATCCGGACCAGCACCGCGATCTCCCGGGCCGGGTGGCCGCCCGCGATCAGCTGCTGGATGGCCCGGGCCACGCCGCCGGCCTCCTCCTGCTCGTCGCCGTAGCCGGTCAGCACCGGTTCCGGGCCCGGCGGCCGCTGGGCCACCAGCTGCCCCTGCTCGGGGCCGACCAGGTGGTTGGCCAGGTTCACCACCTGGGGGGTGGACCGGTAGTCGCGGACCAGCCGGATCACGGTGGCGTTGGGGTAATCGGCGCCGAACCGGGTCAGGTAGCGGTGGGTGGCGCCGGTGAACGAGTAGATCGTCTGCTGCGGGTCGCCGACCACGCACAGGTCGTCCCGGCCGCCCAGCCAGGCGTCCAGCAGCAGCTTCTGCAGCGGGTTGACGTCCTGGAACTCGTCCACCACAAAGTGCCGGAACATGCCGCGGACCTGGTCGGCGGCGGTCCGGCTCTCGGTCACGATGGCCGCGGTGAGCTCGAGCACCGACTCGAAGTCGATGAGCTGCTGCTCCCGGCGCAGCCGCTCGTAGGTGTCGTACATCGCGGCCACCCCGTCGGCCCCGAACGCCCCGGAGCCGCGGCCGGCCTGGGCGGCGGCGGCCACGTAGCCGTCCGGCCGGACCTGGCAGACCTTGGCCCACTCGATCTCGGCGGCCACGTCGGACAGGCCGCCCTCACCGGGACGCAGCCGCAGCACCCGGGCCGACTCGCCCAGCAGCGGCAGCTTGGAGTCGATCAGCCGGGGCGGCCGGCCCCCCACGACCCGGGGCCAGAAGTAGGTCAGCTGGCGCAGGGCGGCGGCGTGGAACGTGGTGGCCCGGACCGCCTCGGTGCCCAGGCCCACCCCGCCCAGCAGCCGCAGCCGGGACCGCAGCTCACCCGCGGCCCGGACGGTGAAGGTCAGCGCCAGCACCCGGGCCGGGTCGGCCACGCCGGTCAGGGCGGCGTAGGCGATCCGGTGGGTGATGGCGCGGGTCTTGCCGGTGCCCGCGCCGGCCAGCACGCACACCGGGCCCCGGGTGGCCAGGGCCACCTCGCGCTGCTCCGGGTCCAGGGCGGCCAGGACCGCGTCGGCGTCGGCCACGCTCAGGCCGCGGGAACGCCGGGGGCGCCGGGGGCGCCGGGGGCGGGCAGGTTCCGCAGCCAGTCGATCAGCAGCCGGCTGGTCTCGTCCGGGCGCTCCTGCTGGACCCAATGGCCGCAGCCGTCCAGGATGTGCGAGCCCAGGAGCCCGGGCAGCGTGCCAGCGAAGTTGGCGATCGAACGGGCCTGCCAGGTGGTCGGCCCGTCCAGCTCGCCGCCGATGAACAGCGAGGGCTGGGTGATCGGGGCGTGGTGCCAGGCGGCCAGGTCCACCCAATCCCGGTCGACGTTGCGGTACCGATTCAGCGGGCCGGTCAGCCCGGTGCGCTCGAACTCGCCCGCGAAGAAGTTCAGGTCCTCCCCGGACATCCAGTCCGGCCGGCCCAGCCCGTCAGGGAACCGGTCGGCCAGCCGCCCGCCGGGCCGCACGAACAGCATCGGCACGATCTCGTCCCGGGACACCACCCCGCCCGACATCGCGGCGTAGATGCTGGTCAGCCAGGCGCGCACGTCCGGCTCGATCTCGGCTTCGGCCCGGCCTGGGGCCTGGAAGTAGCTGATGTAGAACTCGCCGCCGTGGCCGTCGTCGAGGGCGGCCAGCACGTCGGTCGGACGCCGGGCACCACGGGGGGAGTACGGGACGCTGAGCAGGCCCACGGCGGTGAACACATCCGGGCGCAGCAGGGCCGAGTTGGCCGCGATGGGGCTGCCCCAGTCGTGGCCGACGACGACGGCCTGCTGTTCGCCCAGGGCTTGGACCACGCCCACGTTGTCGGCCACGTGGTCCAGCATCCGGTAGGCGGCCACGTCGGCGGGCTTGGACGAGCGCCCGTAGCCGCGCACGTCGATGGCGACGGCCCGGTACCCGGCCGCGGCCAGCGCGGGCAGCTGGTGCCGCCAGGAGTACCAGGACTCGGGGAACCCGTGCACCAGCAGCACCAGCGGGCCGCTACCCTGCTCGGCCAGGTGGATCCGGCCGCCCGGGACGGAGACCAGCCGGCGGGTCACAGTGTCAGCCACACCGGTCATCGTAGGACCCGCGGCGGCCCGGGAAGGACTGGAGATTGTTTGGTGTTGCAACAACCCAGACGAGGGCCGGTAACGGCCACGACAGAAGGAGACAGCAGGTGTCGGCTCCGCTGACCATGTACACGACCCAGTGGTGCGCGTTCTGCAAGCGGCTCAAGGCCCAGCTGGCGCGGGATGGAATCGAAATGACCGAGGTCGACATCGAGCGCGACCCGGCCGCCGCTGAGTACGTGATGAGCGTCAACGGGGGCAACCAGACCGTCCCCACCGTGGTGTTCCCCGACGGCAGCGTGATGGTGAACCCCTCGGCCATCCAGGTCAAGAAGCGGCTGGCCGGTCTGCCCGTCAGCGGCTGAACCCGGGCCGGGCCGAGGGCCGGGCGGACCGCGCCCGGCCGGGCCCGCGGTGAAGTGAAACCCGCGCTCACCAACCTTCGATATAGATGAAGAACGCGGACAATTCGGGTACTCGGGCGTACCAGTGACGCTCCTCATGAGGTCGGCATTTCGGTGGCGGCTTATGTGACTCCGCTATATTTGTGGTGCCACACGGGGCTTCGCAATTGATTACCCCAGCCTGCCGCGAAATTGCGCGGCGGGCAGTTCGGGAGGGGTTGAGAAGGGCAGCCGCACATGAGCGGGACCAAGCCGGACGAGACTGTCGTCCGCCGATCCGGACGGGGCTGGGTCGTAGGGGACGAGGAAGCGCCCGATCTGACCAGCGCGATGGTGCTGGCCGATCTGCTCGCGGCCGACCTGGCGTCCTCGGAATCGGCCGCGGCCCGCAAGCCGGCGCCGCACGCGCGCCCACTGGGCGAGTCGGCCGGGGAGGATGAGGCGGCCCGGCTGGCGGTGACCGTGGCCCAGCTGGAGCACGCGCTGACCGCCCGGGTGCGAGTCGAGCAGGCCATCGGGGTGCTGGCCGAGCGGCACCGGCTGCGCACCCGCGACGCCTTCGACCTGCTGCGGAGCGCGGCCCGGACCCGGGGTCGCCGGGTCCTCGACATCGCCGAGGAGGTCGTGGACAGCACGGCCAACTCGCTGCTGCGGCTGCCCGAGGAGCTGGAGCGCAAGCCGGAGCCGCGGGCCCGGATCCGGGCCGCCCGGCGCTCCCGGCCGGTGAGCTGACGCGGGCGCAGCTCACGTTTGGGGGGTCTGGGGGGCTTGAGCCCCCGGGCCAGCATTGTCACTGGGGACCGCTAACGTCCATCGGGACACGCGGGCGGTTGCCCGCTGACGGGGTGGTCTTTGCGCCACACTGGGGGCAGGCACAGCAGCAGGAGGAGGGGCCGCGTGACGGATCTTGAGGTGGTCGAGATCTGCGCGGGGGCCGGCGGCCAGGCGCTGGGCCTGGAGCGGGCCGGTTTCGAGCACGCGCTCGCGGTCGAGCTGGACGGCTCGGCCTGCGCCACGCTGCGGGTCAACCGGCCGGCCTGGAAGGTGGCCCAGGGCGACGTGGCCGACCGGGCCGTGTGGGAGCCCGAAGCCTACGCCGGGGTCGGCCTGCTGGCGGGCGGGGTGCCGTGTCCCCCGTTCACGGTGGCGGGCCGGCAGCTGGGCGCCACCGACGAGCGGGACCTGTTCGCCTGGGCGGTCGAGCTGTGCGGCCGGATCCGGCCCCGGGCGCTGCTGCTGGAGAACGTGCGCGGGCTCAGCCTGAACCGGTTCGGCGCCTACCGTCAGCACGTGCTGGACCGGCTGCGCGAGCTCGGCTACGTGCCCGGCTGGCGGTTGCTGCAGGCCGCCGACTTCGGCGTTCCCCAGCTGCGCCCGCGGTTCGTGCTGGTCGCGGTGCAGGCCGGGGACGCCCCCTGGTTCCGGTGGCCCGCCCCGGCCCAGGAGCCCCCGCGCACCGTGGGCGAGACCCTGCGCGACCTGATGTGGGCCCGTGGCTGGCCCGGCACCGACCGGTGGGTCCGGCGGGCCGGCGGCATCGCCCCCACCATCGTGGGCGGATCCAAGAAGCACGGCGGTGCCGACCTCGGACCGACCCGGGCCAAGCGGGCCTGGGCCGAGCTCGGGGTGGACGCGCTCGGCCTGGCCGACGAGCCGCCCGGGCCGGACGACGACCCCGGGCTGGCGCCCAGGCTGACCTGCGAGATGGTCGCCCGCCTGCAGGGCTGGCGGGACGACTGGGGCTGGGAGTTCACCGGTCGCAAGACAGCCCGCTACCGGCAGGTCGGGAACGCGTTCCCGCCGCCGGTGGCCGAGGCGGTCGGGCAGGCGATCCGGCAGGCGCTGGACCACGCGGGTGAGCCGTTGCCGTTGACGGAGGCTTCGACCCACGTGCATGACCCGGTGTTCGCGGTGCTCCGGGGACAGGACGGGTTCCTGACCGCGACCGAGATCGCGGCGGCGGCCGCGGCGCACGGACGGCCCGGCCCCCGGTTGAACGGGCCGGCCGTGCGGCGGCGGCTGGCGGATCTGGGCCGTGACTTCCACGTGGAGGTCGCGACCGGCCGGGAGGAGCCGGCCTACCGGCTCGGGGAGTTCAAGGCCTTCCTGGGCCAGGTCGACCACGTCCGGCACGAGCAGTTCAGCCTGAGCCGGTCCCGGATCAGTTAGCTGGCTTTGCGGTGCTGGTCGAGGAGGGCGGCGCGGATCGCGGCCGGTGGCACCGCCAGGCCGGCCAGGATCCTGGGCACCAGGCCGTCCTTCATGCCGGTCAGGGCGAGGGCCACGTGTTCCATGCCGATGTAGTTGTCACCCAGGCTGAGGGCCTCGCGCAGAGAGAGTTCGAGGCTCTTCTTGGCGCGCGGGGTGAAGGGGATGTGGCCGCGGACCGGGCTGTTGTTACGGCCGCGGCGGCGGGCGGGGCGACCGGGGCCGCGGCGGCCTCGCCTGCGGAGCAGGCGCCGGTGCAGCGGGCCGCGCGGGTGGCGTTGCCGACCGCCGGGCACGGACCGGCTCAGGGCGCCCGGGCCGAACGTGGCCTCGATGCGGGTCCGCACCTCGTCCAGGTCGATCCCGATCGAAGCCAGCGCGTCCGCGTCCAGGCCGGCCAGTGGATTGGCCTCGGCGCCGGTGGGGTCGGCTGGGTTATCGGTGTTGATGGGGTTGGCGGGGCTTGCGGGGGCTTCCGGAGCGGGGCTGAGGGTCAGGCCGCCTGCTGCGCTGGCGGGGCCGATGGGCTGGCTGCCGGTCAGCCGGGCGAACTCGGCTTCGGTCCGCTCGGGGGTCAGCCCGAGGTCGCGCAGCACGGCGCTGGCCGGGTCGTCCTCGTTGGTGACCACGCCGAGGAACAGGTGCTCGGGGCCGATGAAGTTGTGGCCGTAGCGGCGCGCGTTGTGCTGGGCCTGCACGACGACCTGGCGGGCCGGCCTGGTGAAGCGCTCGAACATCATCGCCTCCCGATCCGGCGGCCGTGCTTGCGATGGACGGTCTGCTTGGTCACGCCCAGCCGCATGGCGATGTCCTGCCAGGACCAGCCCAGCTCACGCGCGTTCTCCACCTGGAGAACCTCCAGGCGCTCGGTCAGTGCCCGGAGGGCGGCCACGGCTCGCAGACCCACTTCGGGGTCCTGGCTGGCGGCGCCCTCGGCTATTTCCAAGGTCGTTTCCATGCCCGTCAGCATAAGCTGACGACCGTCGAGTCGTCAACATATGCTGACGAGATACCCCCTTGATCAGCGCCCTGAGACGATCCTCGGCGTTCCCGGGTCCGGCGACAGCGGCATACCGGCGCCGATGCCAGTCACGCCGTGGCCTGGACCAGGATGGTTACGGCCGCGACCGCCTCGTCGCCGTCGTCCAGGATTCCGCCGCTGTTCTGGGCCAGGGCGATGCGCGCATCGGGGACCTGGCGAATGCCGCACCGGCCGCGTAGCTGGTCGGCCAGTTCGATGAGCTGGGCGCAGCCGGTCGCGCCGAGTGGGTGCCCGCGGGCCAGCAAGCCGCCGCTGACGTTGACGGGGATGTTTCCGCCGAGCTGGGTGGCGCCGCTGCGGATCAACTGGGCGGCGTCACCGGGCTTGGCCAGGCCGACCTCTTCGTAAAGCCATAGCTCCGCGGCGGAGCAGGCGTCGTGGACTTCGGCGACGTCAATGTCGTCGGGTTCCAGCCCGGCCTGGTTGAACGCGGCCCGGGCCGCGCGGGCGACCGGCTGCGCGGCGTGCGCGTCAGCGCCATTGGAGGTCAGGCCGATGCCATTGACCAGCACGCCAGGCCGCTGTGAGTGGCGGGCGAATTCGCTGGAGGTGACCACCAGCGCCGCTGCGCCGTCCCCGATGGGCGCGCACATCAGCAGGCGCAGCGGATCGGAGATCATGCGGCTGCCGAGCACGGTGTCCAGGTCGGTGGGGTGACGGAACTGGGCTCGCGGGTTCAGCGACCCGTGGAACCGGTTCTTCACCGAGACCCGGGCCAGGTCTTCCACCGTGCTGCCCGAGCCGTCCATGAAGGCGCGCGATTTGGCGGCGTACAGGTCCATCAGCGGTGAATGCGAGGCGCCGCCCGCAGCGGCGGTTCCAGTCGCGTTGACCTGAGCGGCCAGGTCGGTGTGCTCGTACAGGTCGACCGCGGTGGCCAGGGCGGAAAAGGTCCGCTGCTTGTCCTGGTGCGTCAGCTGCTCGGCCCCGACGACCAGGACCACCTCGGCGGTCCCCGCGGACACCGCCATGCAGGCCAGCTGGAACGCGCTCGAGGAGGACGCGCAGGCGTTCTCGACGTTGATCATCGGCACGCCGGGCAGCCCGCTCCGCCGCAGCGCCACCTCGGCCCGGATCATCTCCTGGCCGTGCATCACGCCCTCGACCGCGTTGCCGAACAGCACCAGCTGGACGTCGCGCGGCGCGAGCCCGGCATCGGCCAGCGCTTCGGCCACAGCGGCTTCGCTGAGCGAACGCAGGTCCTCGCCGGGCATCCGGCCGAACCGGGTCATCCCGGTGCCGAGGATCGCCGCATTCACGGGACTAGCCGACATGTGCACGCACCTTCCTTCTGCAAGATCAGCAAACATGTGTCTCTCTTGCAGGAGACAGGCCGGTCTCCTCACAGTACCCGCCCGGCGTAACCGGGCCAATAATCAGCCGCGAAATACGCTGGTAACAACCCGTTGACCGGCCCGGGGAACGGGGTTTATGCTCCGGCTAGACAGCATGAGACAGGCCGGTCTCTCTCTACAGGTGGCGTGCTGTCGCGCGCTGCCGTCAGCGAACGTCGGTTCGTTCAGCCGGGTCCGTGGTTCGCGTCCCGTGCAGCGCAGCACCGCGCTCGCAACAACCTGAGGAGAACGAAGCCCATGACTGACTACGATCCCAGGACTACCACCGGGATTCCCACCGAGCCGGTCGGCTCGCTGCCGCGGCCGAGCTGGCTGCAGCGTGCCTACAGCCAGTACGACGCAGGGGAGATCACTCGCGATCAGCTGACGGCCGAGCAGGACAAGGCGGTCAGGGAGACGATCGAGCGCTACGAGGCGACCCCGGCGCCGATCATCTCCGACGGAGAGCAGCGCTCGTCCAGCTTCGCCACCTATGCGCTCGCCGACACCCTGGCCGGCACGGGTCTGGCCGACAACCTGGCCGGGGATGGCGGCCAGTACTTCGCGATCTTCGCCGACGGCCACAACCGCCAGTTGCCCAGGCTGACGGGCGGCCCGTTCCGGTACAAGACCTACGCCGCGGACACCTTGAAAGAGTCCATCGCCCTGGCGCACAAGCCCATGAAGCAGGCGGTCATCGCCCCGTCCATGCTGGCCCTGCTGTATCCCCTGGACAGCGAGCTTCCCGGGTACTCGCGGGAGGAGTTCGAGCAAGACCTGGTCAACGAGGCCGAGAAGGACATCAGGCAGGCCTTCGCGGCCGGGGCGGCCCGGGTCTCGGTCGACTTCACCGAGGGGCGGCTGGCCACCAGGAACGACCCGCGTAACCCCTGGACCGGCCGGAACATGCTGCCGCACTTCATCGAGCTGAACAACCAGCTTTTCGCCCGGTTCACCGCCGAGGAACGGACCCGGATCGGCATGCACACCTGCCCAGGCGGCGACCGGGATTCCGTGCACAGCGCCGACGTCCCGTACAGCGACCTGCTGCCCACCATGTTCCAGATGAACGCCGGGTACTTCCTGATCCAGCTGGCCAGCGAGCGGGACAAGGACCGCGTCTACCAGCTGATCGGGGAGCACCTGCGCGGGGACGCCGACGGGGTGGCGCAGATGTCCTACATCGGGGTGATCAACCCGCTGAACCCGCGGGTGGAAAGCCCCGATGAGGTCCGGGACGCGCTGGTCAGGGCGGCCAACTTCATCCCCAGGGAGCAGCTCGGCGCGACCGACGACTGCGGTTTCTCACCGTTCAGCATCGACGAAAAGCCCAGCCACGGGTCGCCCGACTTCGCCCGCGACACCGCATTCCAGAAGATCACGAACCGCGTGGAAGGAACCAGGCTGGCCGCCGAGAAGCTCGGCATCAGCTGACTTTCAGCCGGCGGGATGCCCGCGCACCGGCACGGGCATCCCGCCGGCCACCCGGCCGTCCGCTAGATGGCGTGCTCTTTGAGCAGGAGCTCGCCGATCTGCCTGGCTTGCCCGGCCGCCGCGGTGTCGCCCTCGTGGGCGGCCATGATCGACCCCTTCATCAGAATGTGCCATTTACGGGCGAACGAATCGGTGTCACTGAGGCCGGCGGCGGTGGCGAGTTCTTCTATATAGCCGCGGATATTCGCCAGGTATTCAATGGCCGCCTGGTGGACGGGATGCTCCCTGTCATTAAACTCGACCATTGTTGTCAAGAAGGAGCAGCCCTCGAAGTCGGGCCGGCTGAACCAGTCAGCGAACACGTCGAAGATTGCCAGCAGCTGCTCACGGGGAGTTTCGCCGCGCCGGCGGCTCTCAGCCTCCAGCCATTCGCGCGTCCACAGCTGTTCACGGCGGCGGAGGAATTCGAGAATCAGGTCATTCTTGGAC
>DASXMW010000012.1:0-57573 GCA_036495425.1 Streptosporangiaceae bacterium
GGACACCACGCCGGCCTCGCGCTCGGACAAGGTGTCCAGCACCGAGTGCAGCTGCTCCTGCAGCAGCGTGAAGCTGACCGCCTCGCCGGGCTGGATGGCCTCGGAGTCCTCGATCAGGTCACCGAACTCGCTGTCGCCGTCCTCACCCAGGGGGGTGTGCAGCGAGATCGGCTCACGGCCGTACTTCTGGACCTCGATGACCTTCTCGGGGGTCATGTCGAGCTCGGCCGCCAGCTCCTCCGGCGTGGGCTCCCGGCCCAGGTCCTGGAGCATCTGCCGCTGGACGCGGGCCAGCTTGTTGATGACCTCGACCATGTGCACCGGGATGCGGATGGTGCGGGCCTGGTCGGCCATGGCCCGGGTGATCGCCTGCCGGATCCACCAGGTGGCGTACGTGGAGAACTTGTAGCCCTTGGTGTAGTCGAACTTCTCGACCGCGCGGATCAGGCCCAGGTTGCCCTCCTGGATCAGGTCCAGGAACAGCATGCCGCGGCCGGTGTAGCGCTTGGCCAGGGAGACGACCAGCCGCAGGTTGGCCTCGAGCAGGTGGTTCTTGGCCCGGTGCCCGTCGTCGGCGATCCACTCCAGGTCGATGCGCTGATCGGAGGCCAGCCGCAGGTCCTCGGCCAGCTTCTCCTCGGCGAACAGGCCCGCCTCGATCCGCTTGGCCAGCTCCACTTCCTGCTCGGCGTTGAGGAGCGGCACCTTGCCGATCTGCTTGAGGTAGTCCTTGACCGGGTCGGCGGTGGCACCCGCCACCGCGACCTGGGCCGCGGGCAGGTCGTCATCGTCGTCGCCGAAGACGAACGTTTCGTCGTCACCCTCGGTGGTGGTGCTCTTGGCCGGGGTCTCGGCGGGCGCGGCGCTGACGTTCGGCGCGGCCTTGACCTCGGTCACCGGGACCGGGCCCTTGACGGTGGCCTCAGCGCTGTCGCCGTCGGAGTCCTCGGGGCCGTCGGTGTCGGTCCCGGCGTCACTGTCGCTGCTGTCGTCCTGGTCGGAGTCGACCTCGTCCAGCTCGACCACGGAGAGCGACTCGTTGATCTCCACGTCGTCGACCGACAGCTCGTCGAAATCGACGTCGTCGCCGGGGTCCTCCGCGTCCTCCAGGTCGACCACGGCCACGTCGCCGGCTGGGCTGTCCGCCGGGCTGTCGCCATTGACGCGGTTGCTCACCGCCGCCGGCCCAGATCCGTTCACGGCGGCTCCGTTAGCGGGAGCTCGCGTGTCCTGACCTGACGACGGCCGGGAGCGCTTCCGCGCCGCGGAGTCAGCGCGTACCACCACGGTCACCCCTTCCTTCGCTGGCTAGCAGCATGCGCGGCCGCGAACTGCGGCCCGCATGCCGGACTGGCGACCGGTACCGGCGCCTTTCCTGCGTGCGTATGGCGAGAATCGGGTCCTCCCGCGAGGGTCCGGATGCATGCACCAAGCCGGGAGACAGCACCAGCGTGCGCTGGGGACCGCCTGCACGTGACACGCGAATGCAGCCCACCCGCCTCCCTACTCACACCACCATAGGTGGCAGCCGAGGATGACTTGTACATGACGACGCACGAAAACCCGCATGCGGGCGCTCGCACAGATGCGACGCATAGCGTCCGTGCACTATTCCCAGTAGGCCTCATTCCCTGTCTTCCCGCTCGCGTTCGGGGACGTGCAGTACCAGCACGGTCACGTCGTCGTCCTGCTCGTGACCTGCGAGCATCGCATCCACGAGGTAGCTCAGCAGCCGTTCCGGGTGGCCAACCACGCCGCTGCGGGCCCGGGCCGCCACCGCGACCAGCTCGTTCAGGCCGGAGTCGAGCCCGCGCAGGCGGTTCTCGACCAGGCCGTCCGAATACAGCACCGCGGTGCTGCCGGGCGGAAGCCGGAACGGGTGCTGCTGCCGGGGGCTCGGCCAGCCCAGCGGGGTTCCGGCTTCGGTTTCGTCCAGGAACGGCTCGGTGTCGAGGCCGAGCCGCAGCACGGGCAGGTGGCCCGCGTTCCCCATCAGCCCGTCCCCGGTCTCCGGGTCGATGACCAGGTAGGCGACGGTGGTGACCTGCTCTTCCGGCTCGGTCGCGCTGAACAGCCGGTCCAGCCCGGTCAGCACGGCCGCGGGCCGCGGGTCGGTCAGGGCCAGCGCGCGCAGCGCGTTGCGGACCCGGCCCATGCCCGCGGCGGCGGTCAGCCCCTTGCCCATGACGTCGCCGACCGCGATGGCCAGCCGCCCGTCCGGCAGCCGGAAGCTGTCGTACCAGTCGCCGCCGATCTCCATGTTGCGGGTCACCGGCAGGTAGCGGGCCTCCATGACCAGGCCGGGCACGATCGGCAGCTGATCCGGGAGCAGGCTGCGCTGCAGCGTCTCGGCGGTGGTGTGCTCGCGCTCGTACATGGCGGCGCGCTCCACGGCCAGCGCGCACTGGCCGGCCAGCGCCTCCAGGAAGACCCGCTCCTCCTCGGTGATCTTCCGCGGGCGGCCGAAGGAGAACCGCAGCGCGCCCAGGGGCGCGCCCGCGGCCAGCAGCGGCAGCCCGACCCAGGACCGTTCGTCCTCGCCCGCGACCGTCTCCAGCGGGGCGTCCTCCAGCAGGGCCCGCAGCGCGTTGGGGTCTTCGGCCAGCACCGGGCGGCGGGTGGCGATGGCCCGGGTCATCAGGCCCGGGCTGTCCAGCAGGATGTCGCGGGTGGCGGCCGACTGCCCGGGCGGCATGCCGGGCGGGTTGATGACCCGCAGGCGGCCGCCGTCCAGCAGGGCCACGGCCGACCGCTGGGCGCCGATCGCGGTCCGGCCGACCTCGGTGATCACCTCGACGACCTGCTCGACGGTGAGCGCCTCGGCCAGCATGGAGGTGGCCTGCTGCAGCCGCGCGGTGCGCAGGGCCGCGGCCGACAGCTGCTCGGTGAGCCGGCCGCGCATCTCCTCGGCCTCGCGCTGGCCGGTGACGTCGGTGCTGGCGCCGACCCACTCGACGATCTTCCCGTCCCGCTCGATCGCGACCGCACGCACGTCGTAGTGGCGGTAGGAGCCGGCCCGGGTGCGGACCCGGTACCGGTCGTCGAAGGTCTTGCCCGAGGCCACGCAGGCCTGCCAGTCGCGCTCGACCCGGTCCCGGTCCTCGGGGTGGATGGCGTCCAGCCAGCCGCGGCCCAGGTACTGCTCCGAGGTCTGGCCGGTGACGAAGCGCCACTCGGGGCAGTCCTCGATGATGTCGCCGCCCGCGTCGGCCACCCAGACGACCTGGGCGGCGCCCTGCACCAGCGACCGGTAGCGCTCCTCGCTGCGCCGGATCGTCTCCTCCGGCTGCCCCTGGCCGTCCTGGGACCGGCCGGCCACGTCCACCGCGATCAGCACCACGCCGCCGACCTCGCCCTGGGCGTCCCGGCAGGGGAACCAGGACAGGGCCCAGCGCGCGCCCTGCTCGGACTCGAACACCGGCTGGCCCTCGGACAGCACCCGGCGGCCCGCGGACTCGGCCCGGGTCCCGAAATCGGCCGGCCACACGTCGGCCGGAGTGCGCCCGATATGCTCCTCCGGGTCGCGCTCGTGCATCCGGGCCAGGGTCTGGTTGACCCGGCGGAAGCACAGGTCGGGGCCGAACAGGGCGAAGCCGATCGGGGCCTCGCGCAGCAGCGTCTCCAGCAGCGCGGCGTCGGCGGTGTCCAGCTCGGACAGGCGCGGCTGGGGCACGGACGCGTCGGTGCCAGCTACGGCCGGGCCAGCTTCGGCTGGGCTGGCTGCGTCGGCCGGGCCAGCCGCCTCGGGCCGGGCCGCCCCGTTGGGGCGAGCCGTGGCCGGAGTGGCGGTGCCTGGGCTAATCATGTCCGGGCTCATCATTTCTGGGCTCACCGCGGGCACCGGTGCCAGATGCACCGACCTGCCATCGGCGGCTCCTCCCTGCTCCCTCGACGCCTGCCGTTCGATCCGCGATCGGGCCGGCGGTCATGGACGCGGTCACGGTGAGCGCGTTCGCACCCGCGCCGCGGCCGTTTGTTCTATCGTCCCTGGACGGCCGCCAGCGTGGCGGCATTTCGCAGCAGTTATTCAGACAAGCGTGCCACATTCCCGGCACCCTTGCGGCCAGGTGGCGATACCTGGTGGCGGGTAAAGGCGATGTGACGGGCCAGGACACAACGGGCAGGGCGCCTTTGACCTCATTCCGGGCTGTGGGCGCAACACGCCGATTCTGCCCGAAACTACAGCGGGCATTGCACCGTAGCGTAGCGTCCACGTGAACAGATCTGAGAGGCTATCAAGGTGAGTCCGCAGAGCCGACGCAGACCAGGTCCCGGCGGAGGCGGCAGCGGCCCGAAACATGCCAGCACGGCCGCGCCGCCCCCGAACACCCTTTTCGAGGAGCTTCTGCGCGCAGCACGTGAGCTGCTCGCTGTCCGCAGCCCCCTGGACGCGGAGCTGATGGTCAGCGAGCTGCTCGGCACCTGGTGGGGGCAGCGCCGGGACAATGCGCGCGGCGCGGACGTGGAACGTCTGGTCGGCGAGGGCCTGGTCGACTTCGCCGCCCGCCGGAGCAGCCCGGCCGCGCTGGCGCTGCTGTCGGGCATCGCCTGTTTGGGCACGCCCCGGCAGGCCTCCAAGGCCGAAGACGCCGCGCTGGAGCTGATGGAACGCGGGGTGCGCAGCCCCAACTGGGCCCAGCACCTGGGCGCGGTGACCGGCTCGGACTGCTACGTGAACAGCGATGTGTTCGGTGACACCGACGAGATCGTCTGCTTCTTCAGCTACGACGGCACGGAGCCGCACGCGCTGGTCCTGGTGGTTGACTACAACGCCGACGGGATGATCCGCGACGGCTGGGTCACGTCCCAGGTCACCAAGCTGCTGGAGCTGTGCCGCAAGCCCGCCGACGGCAGCGGCTTCAAGCCACTGGACCCGCCGCTGGCCCGGCGGATGCTGGAGGTGGCGCTGGCCGAGACCGACGCGGCCGACAACCCGCCGGTCAGTGAGTCGTTCGCGTCCTACCACGCCTTCATCCGGGCCCGGATCCGGGCCCTGCCGCCGTCCCGCGGGCCGGCCGGCCCGGTGGGGCCGGGCGGCAGCACCGGCAAGCGACGGCCGTGGAGCAAGGACCGGCGGGCCATGCTGGCCGCGGAGTTCCTGGCCTCGGACGAGGCCGAGGACCTGTCCGACCGCAGTTCGGCCAGTCATTGCGCCGACCGGATCATCGACTACGGCTGTGACCGGGACTTCGGCCGGCCGCTGCGGATGAGCCCGGTCAAGGTGGACACGTTCCTGCTGAACTGGCTGCCGCGCAAGGTCGTGCTGTCCGCGGCCGAGCAGGAGGCCATGCCGCACGTGCTGCTGGCCTGGGTGCGCTGGGCCGGGCGCCGCAGCGAGCAGGGCGAGAAGGAGCACACGGCCACCCTGGACGCGGTGTTCAACGCGATGGGCCCGTTCAGCCGGGCCTACCGTGACCCGTCCGAGTTCGGCCTGGACTCGGCCCTGGTGGCCCGGCTGCTGCCCGACGGCGACTTGGAGGCCCTGCCCCGGCGGGCGTTCGCGTTCCCGCTGCTGCACGGCCGGGTGAACGGCGTGGACCTGTCCGCCCTGGACCCGGCCGACCCGGAGGGCCGGCGCGCGCTGCTGACCGCCGCGCACCAGGCCGAGGCCGAGACCGACGGCGCCGACCCCGACGACGAGCGGCACCTGGAGCGGCACCTGGACCTGGCCGACCGGCTGTGGCGCGGCGAGCCGGCCAGCCTGTGGGAGGCGGCCCAGCGGTTCCTCGACGCCGATCAGGACCGGCACGTGGTACTGCACGTGCTGATGGATGTGATCGAGGCGTCCGGGGACAGCAAGAGCGCGCTCGACAAGGCCCTGCGCGGGCTGGGACCGGAGCCCGAGGAGTGACCGGCGGGCCCCCAGCCATCGACCTCAACGCCGACCTGGGGGAAGGGTTCGGGGCCTGGCGGCTGGGGGACGATGAGGCCTTGCTGGCCATCGTGACCAGCGCCAACATCGCATGCGGCTTCCACGCGGGCGACCCGCTGATCCTGCGCCGGTGCTGCGCGGCCGCGGTCGCCCGCGGGGTCGCCATCGGCGCCCAGGTGTCGTACCGGGACCTGGCCGGGTTCGGGCGGCGGGAGATGGACGTGCCACCGGACGAACTGACCGCCGAGGTGCTCTACCAGCTGGCCGCGCTGGACGGGATCGCCCGGGCCGAGGGCGGCCGGGTCCGCTACGTCAAGCCGCACGGCGCGCTGTACAACCGGATGGCCCGGGACCCGGTGCAGGCCGCGGCGGTGGCAGCCGCGGTGGCGGCCTACGACCGGAGCCTGCCCCTGCTCACGCTGCCCGGCAGCGCCGCCGCGCAGGCCGCCGCGGACGCCGGGCTGCGGGCGGCGGCCGAGGCATTCGCCGACCGGGCCTACACCGCCGAGGGCCGGCTGGTGTCCCGGCGGGAGCCGGGCGCGGTGCTCGGCAACGTCGATGAGGTCACGGCCCGGGCCGTGGGCATGGTCACCCGCGGCCGGGTGACGGCGGCCGACGGGCGGGAGGTCACGGTCGAGCCCGAGTCGATCTGCGTGCACGGGGACACCCCGGGCGCGGTTGAGCTGGCCCGATCGGTACGTCGGGGGCTGGAGACGGCCGGGGTCAGGCTAGCTTCGTTCACGTGAACGATAGAGCGGGTGACGCTACGTGAGCATCCGTGTGGCCGGGGATGCCGCGCTGCTGGTCCAGGCGGATACGGACCCGGGGGCGCCGGCCCGGCTGCGGGCGGCAATTTTGGCCGAAAATTTCCACGGAATTTTGGACATTATCCCCGGGGCGGAAACCGTCCTGGTGGTGGCCGAACCAGGCCACCCCGGGCGGACCGATCTGGCGCACCGGCTCGGGGAACTGGCCAGCGAAGTGCTGGCCGGGGCTGATGAGGCCAGTGCTGTTACTGAGGTCAGGGTTCCCGGCCAGGCAGCTGAGGCTCCGGCCGTCGAGGTCCCGGCCGTTGATATTCCGGTGGTGTACGACGGGCCGGACCTGGCTGAGGTGGCCAGGGAGACCGGGCTGAGCCCGGAGGAGGTCGTCGCCCGGCACGCCGCGGGTGAGTACCTGGTCGGCTGGCTGGGCTTCTCCCCCGGCTTCGGCTACCTGACCGGGCTGGACCCGGCCCTGCACGTGGCCCGGCGGAAGACGCCACGGACTTCGGTCCCGGCCGGGTCGGTGGCCATCGCGGGGCCGCTGGCCGCGGTGTACCCGTCCACGTCGCCGGGGGGCTGGCGGTTGCTGGGGCGGACCACGGCCCGGCTGTGGGACGAGCACCGGGAGCCGCCCGCGGCGCTGAGCCCGGGCCAGCGGGTGCGGTTCCGGCCGGCGGACGAGGCCGGCGATCCGCTGGATCTGTTCCCGGCGGGCACCACCGCGCCGGACCGCCAGGCCTGGGGCGAGCCGGAGCCGGCCGTCCGCGGCCGGGTGCTCGAGATCGTCCGGCCGGGCCCGCTCGCGGTCGTGGCCGACCTGGGCCGCCCCGGCTACGGTCACCTGGGGGTGCCCCGGTCCGGCGCCGCCGACCCGGACCATCTGCGGCTGGCCAACCGGCTGGTCGGCAACCCCGAGGACGCGGCCGGGGTGGAGCTGACCCTGGGCGGGGCCGTGCTGCGGTTCAGCGCGCCGCCGGGCCGGGGCCCGGCCTGGGTGGCCCTGACCGGCGCGCCCGCCCCCGTCCGGCTGGACCAGGGCCCGGGCCCGGGCGGTGCGGGCGGTCCCGCCCCCCGCCCGGCCGGGGACCGCGGGCTGGCCGATGACAGCGGGCTGGGGGTGCCGTTCGCGGTCCCAGCCGGGGCCACGCTGACCGTGGGGCGGCCGGCCACCGGGGTGCGCAGCTACCTGGCCGTGCGGGGCGGCCTGGCCGTGCCGCCGGTGCTGGGCAGCCGCTCCCGGGACACGCTGTCCGGGCTCGGGCCCGCGCCGCTACGGGCCGGCGACCGGCTGCCGGTGGGCGGCACGGGTGCCTGCCATCCGATCGTGGCCGACGTGGCCCCGGCGGCTGCGGTCACCCCGGGACCAGCCGAGCTGCGGGTGGTGGCCGGGCCGCGGGACGACTGGTTCACGCCGGAGGCCCGGCACCGGCTGCGCACCGCCGTCTACCAGGTGACCAGAGACAGCAACCGGTCCGGGCTGCGGCTGTCCGGCCCCGACCTGCCCCGGTCCCGGCCGGGCGAGCTGGCCAGCGAGGGCATGCCGCTGGGCGCGCTGCAGGTGCCGCCGAGCGGGCAGCCGATCCTGTTCCTGGCCGACCACCCGGTCACCGGGGGCTATCCGGTCATCGCCGTGGTGGCCACGGCCGACATCGGCCGGGCCGCGCAGCTCCGCCCCGGCGACACGGTCCGCTTCCGCCTGATCCCGGCTCCCGTCGGTCAGGTGTAACGGCAAGCACCATCGCGGGCTACGGCGAGGCGATCTGACCGGTCCAGCGAGCCGGGCCGAAGGCTCGGCGAGTGGCCGGTACTACGGCGGGTACCGTAACGCGGGTTCCGGGGGGCCCAGGGGGGTCGTCCCCCCGGACGAAGCAGCCAGCTCGCGGTAGGCGGCGCTCAGGTCGGCCGCGGTGACCGTGGTCAGGTCGGCGGCGGTGGCGCTCTCGCCGAGGTGGACGACGCGCACGTCGCGGTGCGCGCAGGCCCGCTCGAACAGCGACCGGGCGAACCGTCCGTTGCCCAGATCGTCGATGAGGTTCGCCTGCCCGGCGTGCTCGAAGATCAGGTCCAGCATCTGCTCGGCGCCGGTGTCGAACTCGTCGCCGGCCCGGTCCTTGAGCAGGACGGCGATCTGGGTCAGCTCGGCCGGCGAGTAGCTGGGGAATTCGATCCGGGTGCCGAACCGGGAGGCCAGCCCGGGGTTGCTGCGCAGGAACCGGTCCATGTCGGCGGAGTAGCCGGCCAGCACGATGACCAGCCGGTCCCGGTCGTCCTCGGCCCGCTTGAGCAGGGTCTGCACGGCCTCGGCGCCGAAGGCGTCGCCGCCGGTGTAGCCCGCGTTGTGCAGCGAGTAGGCCTCGTCGACGAACAGCACGCCGCCCAGGGCCGAGTCGACCAGCTTGCCGGTCTTGATCGCGGTCGCGCCGAGGTGCTCCCCGACCAGGTCGCCGCGCTGGGCCTCGACCACCTCGGGCCGGACCAGCAGGCCCTGGGCGGCGAAGATGCGGCCCAGGATGCGGGCCACCGTGGTCTTGCCGGTGCCGGGCGGCCCCATGAACACGAAGTGCCGGGTCGGCGGCTGGGACGGCAGGAGCTGGGCGGCGCGCAACCGGGCCACCTGAAGCTGGGCCGCGATGGCCTGCACCTGCTCCTTGACCGGCTCCAGCCCGATCAGCTCCCGGAGCTCGGCCAGCGCGCTCTCCACGGTCGGCGTGTCGGTATAGCCGCGCAGCCGGGAGGTCAGCTCGGCGAAGGCCCGCTGCAGGTCCCCGGCCTCGATCGTGACCAGGTCCTCGGGGCCGGGCTCGGTGCCACCGGTCATCACCCGCACGTCCCGGGCCTGCCCGGCCTTCTCCAGCAGGGAACGGATGAAGCGGCCGTTGCCCAGCTCGTCGGTGAGCCGCCGGCGGCCCACGTCCTCCAGCATCTGCCACAGCGCCAGCCGGGCCTCGGTGTCCAGGTTCTCGCTCCGCAGGGCCAGCAGCGACTCGGCCAGGGCCAGCAGCTCGGCGGGCGCGTAGCTGGAGAACTTGATCCGGGTCGCGAACCGGGAGGCCAGGCCGGGGTTGGTGCCGAGGAACTTCTCCATCTGCTGCTCGTAGCCGGCCAGGATGATGATCAGGTTCTCCCGCTCGTCCTCGGCCCGCTTGAGCAGGGTCTGCACGGCCTCGATGCCGAACCGGTCGCTCTGCCCGTCGCCCTCGTTGACCAGGCTGTAGGCCTCGTCGATGAACAGCACGCCACCGAGGGCCGAGTCGACCAGCTCGTTGGTCTTGATCGCGGTCGCGCCCAGGTACTCGCCGACCAGGTCGGCCCGGTGAGCCTCGACCACGGTCGGCTTGTCCAGCAGGCCGAAGGCGTAAAAGATCTTGGCCACCACCCGGGCCACCGTGGTCTTGCCGGTGCCGGGCGGGCCCAGGAACACGAAGTGCCGCATGGGCTTCTCGGTGACCACCCCGGCCATGGCCCGGCGCCGCGCGGCCTCGATGGACGCGGCGATGGACCGGACCTGCTCCTTGACCGGGGCCAGCCCGATCATGCGGTCCAGTTCGGCCATGGCCTCGGCCACCGAGATGTCCGGCAGCGGCTCGGGCCCGGCCTGCTCGCGCGGGGCGGTGTCGGGGTGCGAGGGCGCCGCGGCCTGGGCCCGGACGCCGTAGCCGGCCTGGCCCAGGCCACCGGGACCGGCCCCGGACAGTGGGCCGGTGCCGGGACGGCGGGCGGTCTCGGCGCCGTACAGGTGGGCCTCCTGCGACCCCTTGGCCAGCCGCCAGACCAGCACGATGCAGGCGATCAGCCAGGCGGCGGCGATGCCGATGAAGGGCTGGGCCGGCCACAGGCGCAGCGTGGCCACGCCGATCGGGACCGACCAGATCAGGGCCCAGGCCACCGTGCGGCAGGGCACGTGCCAGCGGGCCAGGGGCCGGATGTGCGCGCCCGCGACGATCACGAACGGCATGATCAGCAGCAGGAAGAACCACGAATCACTGGTGCGGGCCAGAACCGCGCCCGCGACCCCCCACAAGGCGACGGCCAGTGAGGCCCACAGGGTGCGATAGCCCTTGGCCACCCCGTAGACGCCGTAGGCCATGCCGCCCAGGTACAGGAAACCGGCCGACGCCGGCAACAGGATTATCGCGAGGAGGACGAGCCCGATTTTCAGCGGCAGCGGCGCGCGCCGGAAGACGCCGAATGCGCGGGCGAGCCGATTGGGAACGGCCGGCGCCGCGGACTGCGCTCTGTCGTTTGGCAGCATCTCGCTTCCTCGCACACCTAGTCCCCTGTATAGCGCATTACCCGTCGTTCTCGTCAGCACACGGCCGGATACGACGGGTGACCTTGTTCCGCTGTACTTTCACAATAAGTTAGGGACGGGGCCGTAGCTGCTCCCCCATGATGGACCCCGGCGCGCCGGGGGCGTCAAGTCTGACTTACCGGGGCGGCCAATAAAGATCGTGGCAACGCGGTTTTTTTCGCACCGGGGTAAACAGGCGTCACACCCGGCGGGCGAGATCGATTTCGTCTCGCAGCGGAATTCCGTAGTCGCCAATCCGTGGAATTTCCGGCCTTTCGGCTCGGGCCCGGTCCACCGCGCCCGGCCGCAGCGCCACCATCCGCAGCCCCCGGCGCTGATAGAAGCGGATCGCGTCCAGGTTGTCGTTGGTGGTGGTGAGCCGGAGCTCATGGCAGCGCAGCTGGCGGGCCTCGGCCGCCGCCGCCTCCATGAGCAGGGTGCCCACGCCGGCCCGGCGTTCCAGCGCGTTCAGCGTGACCACCTCGAGCACGCCGTCGGCCACGTGGAAGGTGAGCAGGCCGACCAGCCGGCTGCCGCGTTCGGCGATCAGCCCGGGCAGGTCGGCGGGCCGGTACACGGTCTGGTGCACCATCTGGGTGGCCGAACCCCACAGCTCGGTCATGAGCCAGGCGATCATCGGGCGGTCCCCGTCAACGGCGGGCCTGACCCGGATCTCCGGCTGCTGCACCCTGGTCATTATGCCGGTGATCAGGGGCCGTGACCCCGGGCCCTTGTGACTGTTGTGACTGTTGTTTCCTTTTAATCCGGTGGCCGGCGCGGGCGCCGGCAACGGCGGCCCGTGTGGCATTGTTGCCTCGGAGCGAAAGATGGACGAATAAGCCCAGGATCCCTGGGGTACGGGAGGCGTCATGGCATTCCAGAGCTCAGATCCGGCCGAAGGCTTCCGCCGGGACCGGCGTGAGCACGGCGGCGCGCCCGAGCGCCTCGACGACGACCGTCTGGCCCGCGAGGCCGAAGAGGAGCGGGTCGACGCGGGCGTCGACGCCTACGACCCGGACGAGGTGCCGGCGGCCACCGACACCCCGCCGCTGGACACCGACGTCCGTGACACCGAGCAGTACCAGGAGGAGCGGGCCGAGCTGCGGCGCGAGGAAGACAAGGACGAGGTGCTGATCGAGGGCGAGCGCCAGCAGTTCCCGCCCAGCCATTACGAGTGAGCAGGTTTACGCTCGCCGTAACCCGCGTCCGGTGCTGCTATTGCGCCCTACTGAGCCTCTACCAGGGTGTGGCCGGCGGGGGTGCGGTCGTAGAGGACGGAGCGGCCGGCCCGGCGGCGGCGGATCAGGCGGGCGTCCAGCAGGACCCTCAGGTGGCGGCCGACCGAGCCGAGGCCCTGGCCGGTCAGCGCGGTTAGCTGGGTGGTGCTCAGCGGCGTGCCCAGCAGGACCAGAATCCGGGCCCGGGCCGGGCCCAGCAGGGCACCCAGGGCGTCCGGGACCGGCGGTGCCTCCCCGGCCAGCACTCCTGAGCAGGGGTACATCAGCGCGTACCGGTCCGGCTCGTGCCAGGACACCCAGCCGCAGGACGGGGTGACCGGGACGAACATCAGCTGAGCCCCCGAGATCTGCCGGGGCGGGTTGTCGTGGGCGTTGATCTGCAGCCGCCCCTCCCCCAGCCAGCGGGTGCCGGGCCGCAGCCGGTCCAGGGCACCGGCCCAGCCGTCCTGACCCAGCCGGGCGGTGCGGGCCACGATGTCGGCTTCGATGATCCGGCGCCGCCGCGGCCAGGTGGGCCGGACGGTGTGCTCCCACACCCAGGCCAGCAGGTCCGCGGCCAGGCCGGGCAGGTCCTGCCCGTCGAGGGCGGCGGGCAGCGGGGCGTTCAGCGCCGCGGTCAGGCCGGCCCGGGTCAGCGGGTGGCGGGCCGCGCGCAGCTGCTCCAGTTCGGCCCCGAAGCCGGGCCGGCCGGGGCCCGGATCGACGGGAGGCACGGTGAAGAAGTCGGCGATCCAGCCCCAGCGCACACCGGTCCCGACCAGCAGGGCGGCGGCCGGATCGGCGGCCAGCCGGGCCCGCCAGGCGCCCCGGTGGCTGTCCAGCCAGGCCCGCTCGCCCGGGTGGGCGGCCCGGTCCCGGTGCAGCACGATCAGCGCGGCCGTGGCCTCGGCCAGCGGCGACGGCACGAACCGGCTCCCGGCCAGGGTGTCCGCGCTGACCAGCCACCAGCCCACGTTTCGCCTCCCAGCGAAACAATAACGCGCCCGGGGGCAGCGCCGGACACTGCCGTCATGCGCACCTACACCGAGCTGTTCCGGGCCCCCGAGTTCACCCCGCTGTTCGTGACCGCCTCGGTTCAGATCGCCGCCCAGACCGCGACCGGCCTGGCCCTGGGCACGCTGATCTACTCGGCGACCGGCTCGCCGCTGCTGTCGGCGCTGGCCATGTTCGGCCCGGCGCTGGCCCAGGCGGCCGGGGCGGCGGCCCTGCTGTCGGCGGCCGACCGGCTGCCGCCCCGGGCCACCCTGGCCGGGCTGGCCACGGTATCCGGGCTGGCCGCCGCGGCCGAGGCGATCCCCGGGCTGCCGGTGGCGGCCATCTTCGCCATCGTGCTGGCCGCGGGCACGATCGGCTCGGTCGGCGGCGGGGCGCTCTACGGGCTGCTCAACGAGATCCTGCCCCGCCACGGCTACCTGCTCGGGCGCTCGGTGTTCAACATGGCGGTGGGGGTCATGCAGATCTGCGGCTTCGCCGCGGGCGGCGTGCTGCTGGCCGTGCTGTCGGCGCGGGGCACGATGCTGGTCGGCGCCGGCCTGTCGCTGGCCGCGGCGGCGGCGGCCCGGTGCGGGCTGAGCCGCCGGGCGCCCCGGGCCAGCGGGCGGCCCTCGGTCGGGCAGACCTGGCGGAACAACCGGCGGCTGTGGTCCAGCCCGGGCCGCCGCTACGTCTACCTGGCCCTGTGGGTCCCCAACGGCCTGATCGTGGGCTGCGAGTCGCTGTTCATCCCGTACGCGCCGCGGCACGCCGGCCTGCTGTTCAGCTGCGCCGCGGCCGGCATGCTGGCCGGCGACACGCTGGCGGGCCGGGTCTGGCCCGAGCGGTGGCGGACGTGGCTCGGCGCCCCGCTCCGGCTGCTGCTGGCCGGCCCGTACCTGATCTTCGCCCTGCACCCGGCCCTGCCGCTGGCGGTGGCGGCGATCGTGCTGGCCTCGGTGGGATATTCGGCCACCCTGATGCTCCAGCAGCGGCTGATGGCCCTCACCCCCGACGATCTGAGCGGGCACGCCCTGGGCCTGCACTCCTCGGGCATGCTGACCATGCAGGGCCTGGGCGCCGCCCTGGCCGGCGCCATCGCCAGCCAGGTGTCCCCGGCCACAACCATGGCCATCCTGGCCGCGGCATCGCTGGCGGTGACCCTCACCCTAGCCGCCGGCCTGCGGCCGGAGGCCCTACCCGCTCAGGTGGGCGGCGGTCCAGCAGGTGGGGGCGGTGTGGCAGTTCTCCAGGGCACCCACGGCGCGCGGGAGGGCGGCGGGGATGCCCTTGGCGGCTAGGTTGTCCAGCTCGTAGGGGTCGGTGGCGGTGTCGTAGTACTCCTGGCCGCCGTTCGAGTATTTGACGTAGAGGGCGCTGGCGGTGCGGACCGCCTCGTAGGAGGGCGGGTCCGCGTGCTGTTTGTTCTGGGCGTCGGGGTCGCCGGGGGCGTCGTCGGGACCATGGTGCTCAATGAGAATCGCCTGGCGCCAGCCGGCGGGATTCTGGCCGTGCCACACGCCGGCCAGGCTGTGCCCGTCCACGGTGCTGGCCACCGGCAGGCCGGCCAGGGTCTCCAGGGTCGGGGCCAGGTCGATGTTGGAGGCCAGCTGGGTGGCGGTGCGGCCCGCCGGGACCCCGGGGCCGCTGACGATGAGCGGCACGTGGATGTCGGTGTCGAACGCGGTCTGCTTGCCGGGCAGCAGCCGGTACTCCCCCATGTGGTAGCCGTTGTCGGAGCTGAACACGAAGTAGGTGTTCCTGGCCAGTCCCTTGGCCTTCAGCTCGGCTTCCAGGTGACCGATCAGGTCGTTCACGGCCAGGTCGGCCTCGACCCGCTTGCGGTAGGCCTTGAGGATGCTCCTCTGGTTCTTGGCCGTGAGCGGGGTCCGCTGGGCCAGCCAGGACGGCGAGCCGGCGGGCAGCTGGTCGTAGGCCGGGGTCTTCGGGTAGGCCACGGTGCTGGCGGCGTGGGCGTACCGGGGGGCCGGGGTGTAGGGCGCGTGCGGCGCGAACGTGGCCACCTCGAGCATGAACGGTTTGCGGGCCGAGGCCGACGAGTCAATGAACGAGCCGGCCTTACCGGACAGCACGTCGACCAGGTAGTCGTCCGGCTGGTGCCGGTAGTGCACCTGCTTGCCGTTTTCATTGAGGGTGTAGTTGAACTCGGGGTAGCCGTTGCCGGCCACGTCCCACTCGTTCCACCCGGGCGGGACCGGGTCGGTGGGCTGATAGCCGTTGAGGTACTTGCCCATCATGGCGGTTTGGTAGCCGGACTTCTGCAGGGCCAGCGCGAACGACCGGCTCTGGTCGCCGTGGGCGTTGTAGGTGGCGTAGCCGCCGTCCCGGCCCGAGTTGGTGAAGACCCCGTCGTCGTGCGGGTACTCGCCGGTGAAGATGGCCGACCGGGACGGGCAGCACAGCGAGTCGACCACGTAGTAGTGGGACAGCGTGGTGCCCGCCCGCTGCAGCCCGGTCACATTCGGCATGTGGCTGACCAGGTTCCAGGCCAGGTCGTCGGTGAGCACGAAGACGAAGTTGGGCCGCGAGCCGGGGCCGCCCGAGGCTGATCCGCCCCCCGACGGGGCCGGGTGAGCCCCGCCCGAGGACGTGCAGGCCGCGGCCAGGATGACGGCCGTCAGCAGTCCGAGGAGCGCCGGGATACGCCGGGTGATGGTCACCCGGACACGCTAAGCGATGGTCCTGGACTGGGACAGTCCTCACATGGGATTCCCAGGGTAAGCTCACCGTATGCCCAGCGGCGAGCAGACGGTGGCCGAGCAGCTGGCCACCGTGCTGCGCGGCTACCGCAAGGCGATGAGCGCGGCGCTGACGGCCGAGGACTACGGGCCGATCCAGCCCGCGGCGACCTGGCTGCTGCTGGCCATGGACCGGGAGCCGGGCACGGTCGGCGCCCTGGCCGCCCGGCTGGGCCTGACCAAGCAGGCGGTCAGCCGGCTGGCCGACCGGCTGGTGATGCTGGGCTACTGCGACCGGCGCCGCGACGAGATCAACCGGCGCCAGGTGCTGCTCCGGACCAGCGCGGCGGGCGCGCGGGCGGCGGCCGTGCTGCGGGCCGGGCTGGACCGGGCCGACCAGCGGTTCCTGGGCGGGCTCGGGACGGCCGAACGGGAGGGGTTCCGGACCGCGCTGGCCGCGATGACCGGGGTGGCGCTGGCCGGCGGGGCTCCCGGCCCCGGGGAAGCCGGGGACGGCGACGAGCCAGAAGGATGACCGGACGGTCCAGTACCGGGGCCCGGGCCGGGGCCGGGAGGGTCGCGCCTGGCGTTAAATATGGGAAAAGAGCTCAGGCCGGCTCGCCGGACGGGGCGGAATCGCCGGACGGGGCGGGATCGGAGATGTCGGCCACGGTGGCGCGCAGGAAGCGCAGGGTGCCGTCGGCCGGGACGGCCAGGGCCAGGCCATGCTCCCCAGCGCCGAGGGTGATCTCGTGGCCGCCGACCCGCTCGTCGGCGACGACGGGCCAGGCGGTGGTGGCGCCGAACGGGGTGATCGTGCCCCGCTCGTAGCCGGTGGCCTGCCGGGCCACCTCGGCGCTGGGCAGGGACAGCCGGCTGACCCCCAGCAGCTTGCGCAGCTTCGGCCAGGAGATGGCCCGGTCGCCGGGGACCAGCACGAACACGTAGTCGTCGTCGGCCCGGCGGACGACCAGCGTCTTGATCACGCCGGCCGGGGTGGTGCCACGGAGGCGGGCGGCTTCGACCAGACTGGCGGCCGGGCCGTGCCGGATCACCCGGTACGGGAGGCCAGAAGCCTCGGCCGCGGTCAGCGCAGGATTGGCGGGGCTGGTCACGGCGTCAGTATTCCGCGTGGCGGTGGCGGGCGCCCGCCGGGGTGAAGGCGAAGCGGTCCGCGAAGGGCCGGCCGGGGCCGGGGTGGCCCGGGCCGGGGTGGCCGGGGCCGGGATGGCGGGCGGCCAGCAGGACGGGCTCGTCGTGAACGGCCCGGCGCGGGGCGGCGGCCGGCTGCGGGCGGTTCCACAGGTGGAAGCAGATCAGGGAGTGCGGGGCGCCGTCGGCGGTGGGCACGGTGGGCGTGGTCGGCGCGGTCGTGTAGCCGAGCGTCTTGGGATAGTACGGGTTGGTGCCGCCGCACCAGATCGATGGCGGGGTGGGGGACGTGGGGCGTCCTCCGCCTGAGCGGGTGGTGGCCGGCGGCCCGGGGTGGGGCCGCCGGCCGGGTGAGGTGGGGTGGTCGGTCAGCTGCAGCCGGAGGTGGAGCCGCAGCCTTCGCAGACGTAGCAGCTGCCGGCCGGGCGCATCTTGGTGCCGCAGGTCAGGCAGAGCGGGGCGTCGGCGGTCCGGCCCTGCTGGGACTCGATCAGCTCGGTGGTGGTGTGGGCACCGCCGGGAGCCGGGTGAGCCTGGGGCGTGGCCTCGTGGCTGTCGCGGGGCGGATGCACCGGCTCCACCGGGATGGACTGGGCCATGGCCTCCGGGTCGACTTCGTCGGTGTCGTTGAGCGAGGCCGGGTCTTCGCCGTTCAGCTGGGCGCTGCGCTCGGCGGCGGACAGGATGCTCATCTCGGCCCGCTCGTCGTAGGGCAGGTGGTCCAGGGCCAGGCGGCGGAAGATGTAGTCCATCACCGAGCTGGCGATGCGGACGTCCGGGTCGTCGGTCAGGCCGGCCGGCTCGAACCGCATGTTGGTGAACTTGGCCACGTACGACTCGAGTGGGATGCCGTACTGCAGGCCGACCGAGATCGCGATCGAGAAGGCGTCCATCACCCCGGCCAGGGTGGAACCCTGCTTGCCGAGCTTGAGGAACACCTCGCCCACGCCGTCGTCCGGGTAGTTGGAGACGGTCATGTAGCCCTCGGCGCCGGCCACCGAGAACTTGGTCACCGTGGCCGGCCGCTGCCGGGGCAGCTTGCGCCGGATCGGCCGGTTCACGGCCGCCTCCACGGCCTCGGCCACCTTGGCCTCGACCTCGGCCTCGACCTCGCGCGCGGTGACCTTCTTGCCGGCCACGGACAGCGGCTGGCCGACCTTGCAGTTGTCGCGGTAGATGGCCAGCGCCTTGAGGCCGAGCTTCCAGCCCTCGAAGTAGACCCGCTCGATGTCCTCGACCGTGGCGCTCTCCGGCATGTTGACGGTCTTGCTGATCGCGCCGGACAGGTGCGGCTGGACCGCGGCCATCATCCGGACGTGGCCCATCGGGCTGATGGCCCGCTCGCCCATGGCGCAGTCGAACACCTCGTAGTGCTCGGGCCGCAGGCCCGGGGCGTCGATCACGTGGCCGTGCTCGGCGATGTACTCGGTGATCGCCTCGATCTGCTCGGACTGGTAGCCGAGGTTCTTCAGGGCCCGCGGCACGGTCAGGTTGACGATCTGCATCGAGCCGCCGCCGACCAGCTTCTTGAACTTGACCAGGGCCAGGTCGGGCTCGATGCCGGTGGTGTCGCAGTCCATCATCAGGCCGATGGTGCCGGTCGGGGCGAGCAGGCTGGCCTGGGCGTTGCGGTAGCCGTTGGCCTCGCCGAGGCGCAGCGCCTCCTGCCAGACCGCGGCCGCGCTGCCCTGGATCTCGCGGTCCATGGTGCCGACCAGCCGCACGTTGCCGGTGGCCTCGGCGTGCTTGCGCATGACCCGCTTGTGGGCGGTGGCGTTGCGCTCGTAGCCGTCGTAGGGGCCGACCACGCCGGCCAGCTCGGCGGACCGCTTGTAGGCGGCGCCGTTCATCAGCGCGGTGATCGCCCCGGCGATGGCCCGGCCGCCCTCGGAGTCGTAGGCGTGGCCGGTGGCCATGAGCAGCGCGCCCAGGTTGGCGTAGCCGATGCCGAGCTGGCGGAAGGCCCGCGTGGTCTCGCCGATCTTCTCGGTCGGGAAGTCCGCGAAGCAGATCGAGATGTCCATCGCGGTGAAGATCAGCTCGGTGACCTTGCGGAACCGCTCCACGTCGAAGGTGTCGTCCTCGCGCAGGAACTTCAGCAGGTTGATGCTGGCCAGGTTGCAGGACGAGTTGTCCAGGTGGACGTACTCCGAGCACGGGTTGCTGGCGGTGATCCGGCCCGACTCGGGGCAGGTGTGCCAGTCGTTGATCGTGCCGTCGTACTGGATGCCGGGGTCGGCGCACTCCCAGGCGGCCGTGGCCATCTTGCGCAGCAGGTCCTTGGCTCCGACCTGGCTGATCACCTCGCCGGTGCGCCGGCCGAGCAGGGCGAAGTCGCGGTCGTCTTCCACCGCGCGCATGAACTCGTCGGAGACCCGGACCGAGTTGTTGGCGTTCTGGTACTGGACGCTCACGATGTCCGAGCCGCCCAGGTCCATGTCGAAGCCGGCGTCGCGGAGGACCCGGACCTTCTCCTCCTCGCGGGCCTTGGTCTCGATGAACTCCTCGATGTCGGGGTGGTCGACGTCGAGGACGACCATCTTGGCCGCCCGCCGGGTGGCGCCCCCGGACTTGATCGTGCCCGCCGAGGCGTCGGCGCCGCGCATGAACGAGACCGGGCCGCTGGCCGTGCCGCCCGAGGTCAGCAGCTCCTTGCTGGAGCGGATCCGGGACAGGTTCACGCCGGCCCCGGAGCCGCCCTTGAAGATCAGGCCCTCTTCCCGGTACCAGTTCAGGATCGAGTCCATGGTGTCGTCCACGGCCAGGATGAAGCACGCGGAGACCTGCTGCGGGGACGTGGTGCCGACGTTGAACCAGACCGGCGAGTTGAAGCTGAAGACCTGGTGGATGAGGGCATACTTGAGCTCGTGGTCGAAGACCTCGGCGTCGGCCTCGGTGGCGAAGTAGCCGTGCTTGCGCCCGGCGTCCACGTACGTCCCGACCACGCGGTCGACCAGCTGCTTGAGGCTCCACTCGCGCTGCGGGGACCCCACCGCACCGCGGAAGTACTTGGTGGTCACGATGTTGGCCGCGTTGATGGACCAGAAGTCGGGGAACTCGACGCCGCGCTGCTCGAAGTTGACCGAGCCGTCGCGCCAGTTCGTCATGACGACGTCGCGCCGCTCCCAGGTCACCTCGTCGTAGGGGTGCACGCCCTTGGTGGTGTGGATGCGGCTGATCCGCAGCCCCTTGCGTGCGCTCCTGCCCTTGGAAGCAGTGGTCCCGCTCACCGTCTCCGTCATGCCAAAAGCCCCCTTCTGCAGCCTCACCCGGGCCACTCGTCCTGTTGCAGTTCGTTAAATAATTTCGAAAACTTCGGTCGCGGTCGCCCGCGCCCGGCCCGGCTACGGGGCCGGCTGGTCCTCGGTGCCCGGCGCCCCGTGCTTGCCGTCCGCCGCCTGGCCGCCGGGCGGCGGCTGCTCGTGCTCGTCCCGCAGGGCCTCGATCTCCTTCTCGAAGTCCGCCAGCGACTCGAACCCCCGGTAGACCGAGGCGAAGCGGAGGTAGGCGACCTCGTCAAGCTCCCGCAGCGGGCCCAGGATGGCCAGGCCCACCTCGTGCGAGGGCATCTCGGCGCAGCCCCGGGACCGGATCGTCTCCTCGACCCGCTGGGCCAGGATGGCCAGCTGGTCCTCGTCGACCGGGCGCCCCTGGCAGGCTCGGCGCACACCCCGCACGATCTTGCCCCGGACGAACGGCTCGGTCACTCCACTCCGCTTGGCCACCATCAGGATGACCGTCTCCTGAGTGGTAAAACGCTTTCCGCACTCAGGACATGCCCGGCGGCGGCGAATCGCCACCCCGTCGTCGGCCGTCCGGCTGTCGATCACACGGCTGTCCGGGTGCCGGCAGAAAGGACAGTGCATGAGTGACCACACCCCCGAACGGTGCTACCGGCCTGTGTCTTACCTGTGGACACAAGCTGTGGATAAAACACAACGGTGTAACTACTAGATGTTGTGGTTACCGTAGTCCACTGCCCCTAGCGGTGGCAAGCGCCGCCGGCGTGTCGCCGTAAAACGCCTGCGGCATGGCGTCTGCGCAGCCCACCCGGCGTGTCGCGGCATTTGGCTGGCCCATCGGGCGGCCCGGTTCAGCCGGGTGCTCAGGGTGACATGACGGGCCGGCGACACGCCCGGGCTCGGCGGGATCGGCGGCGGCGGACCCTGGATGTGGGGTCCGTCCCGGGCGCCGGAACTACCGGCGCGGCACCCAGAGGCGCTGGCCGACGGCGACGGTGGCGCTGGACAGGTGGTTGGCGGACAGGATGCCCTGCACGGCGGTCTGGGGGTCGGCGCCGGGCTGGGTGCGCTGGGCGATCGACCAGAGCGTGTCGCCGGGCTGGACGAATACGCGGGTGTCGCCTCTGTGGGCGGCGGCAGGCGCGCTGGCCTGGGCCGCGGTGGCCCCGGCCACGAGCAGCCCCGCCAGCACCAGGGCGGCCAGCACGGCCAGCACCACCCAGCCACGCCGGGTCAGGCGGACCGCGGACCGGGCGGGCATGCGGCCCTGAGCCGGGGCGGGCTCGAAGCGGGCCTTGGCCACGGTGGCCAGCCAGGCCTCGTCGGCGGCGGCGGCCAGCCGTATCTCGGCCACGGACGGGCGGGTCGCACCCGGGCGGGGCGGCAGCGCGAGCACCTGCCCGGCGCCCTCGTCGCCGGAGAAGCGCTCACCGCCCCCGGGGAACGTCCAGTCCCCGTCGGGCAGCCGTTCGTTGCGGTTGGGGAAAAGCTGGCGCACCGGCGTGGCGCGGCGCACCCGCCGGGTGGGTGCCGTGGTCCTCGTGTCGTGGTGGTCCCCCGACGGCGGCGGCTCCACTGGAAGAGCGCTCATGCCGACCTCCTCATCAAACGTGCTTTCGATAAGCAGCCGTCCGATCGTATACCTGTTCGATCGAACTTAGCTACGACATCTTTGTACCGGGCGGGTCTGACATTTTGCCGACACGTCGAACAGATGTTTGAGGTCGGGGGGCGCAACCGTTACTCTCGGCTTCAGATAGGCAATAACCGGATTGGAAGGGCGACGATGGACAACGGCAGTACGGATAACGCCGCCACGGGTGCCGGCGACGCACCGCGGCCGAAGGGAAAACCCGGGCGGAAGCCGAAGGGCAGCGTTCCACCGGTCATGGTGGAGACCCCGGACAGGCCGGAGCCCGGGCACGTTCTGACCTGGCGGCAGCGGAAGGTGCTGCAGGTAATTCGCGATTCGGTGCAGAAGCGCGGATATCCGCCGTCAATGCGGGAAATTGGTGAAGCGGTCGGGCTGACCAGCACCTCGAGCGTTTCGTACCAGCTTTCGACTCTGCAGGCGAAGGGATACCTGCACCGCGACGCCGGGCGCCCGCGCACGGTCGAGGTGCGGCTGCCCGGGCACTCCCCGGTGCGGCCCGAGGTCGAGCCGGAGGAAGAGGAGGCGGCCCCGCCGGCACCGGGCGCCTTCGACATCCCCTCGCAGGAGGCGGCCTACGTGCCGCTGGTCGGGCGGATCGCCGCCGGTGGCCCGATCCTGGCCGAGCAGCGAGTGGAGGACGTGTTCCCCCTGCCCAAGCAGCTGGTCGGTGAGGGCGAGCATTTCCTGCTCAAGGTCAGCGGGGACTCGATGATCAACGCCGCGATCACCGACGGCGACTGGGTGGTGGTCCGGTCCCAGCCGGACGCGGAGAACGGCGAGATCGTCGCGGCCATGGTCGAGGGCGAAGGGCCCGAGGGCGAGGCCACGGTCAAGACGTTCAAGAAGAGCGACGGGCACGTGTGGCTGATGCCGCACAACCCGGTCTACGCCCCGATCCTGGGTGACGACGCGTCCATCCTGGGCAAGGTCGTCGCGGTTCTGCGCCGGGTGTGAGCAAGGGCCGGCCGTTCCCGTCGAAATGACGGACCGGCCGGCCCCGGGTTTCAGTTCGCGACGATGTTGACCAGCTTGGGCGCGCGCACGATGACCTTGCGGATGGACTGCCCGCCCAGCGCCCGGATCACGCCCGGGGCGGACAGTGCCGCCTCGCGCAGGTCGTCCTCGGCGACGCTGGGGGCCACCTCCAGCCGGTCACGCACCTTGCCGTTCACCTGGACCACGCAGGTCACCGACTCGGCGACCAGCAGGTCAGGGTCGGCCTGCGGCCAGCCGGCCTTGGCCACCGAGGCCTCCCGGCCCAGCAGCTCCCAGCACTCCTCGGCCGTGTACGGGGCGAACACCGACAGCAGCACGGCCAGCACCTCGGCCGCCTCCCGCACCGCCGGGTCCCCGGCTCCCGGGCCGGTGTCGATGGTCCGGCGCGCGGCCGTGACCAGCTCCATCAGCCGGGCCACGGTCACGTTCAGCCGGTAGGCCTCGATCAGCCGGGTCACCTCGTCGATGGTGTGGTGGGTGACGCGGCGCAGGTCCACGGAACCGTCGGCGGCCGCGGTGCCCGCGGCGGCGGGGCCCGCGGCGGCCACGTCGGCGGCCAGCCGGTAGGCCCGGCCCAGGAACTTGACCATGGCTTCGGGCTTGACGTCGGCCCAGTCGATGTCGTCCTCGGGCGGGCTGGCGAAGACCATGGTCAGCCGGATGGCGTCCACGCCGTGGGCGGCCAGCTGCTGGCCCAGGTCCACGCCGTTGCCGAGCGACTTGGACATGGCCTTGCCGCCGTTGATGACCTGGCCCTGGTTGAGCAGCCGGGTGAACGGCTCCCGGAACTCGGTCAGGCCCATGTCGTGCAGCACCTTGACGAAGAACCGGCTGTACAGCAGGTGCAGGATCGCGTGCTCAACCCCGCCGACGTACAGGTCGACCGGGGCCCAGCGGCGGACCTGCTCGGCGTCGAACGGGCCCTGGTCGTAGTGCGGTGAGCAGTAGCGCAGGAAGTACCAGGACGAGTCGACGAACGTGTCCATGGTGTCGGTGTCCCGCTTGGCCGCGCCGCCGCACTTGGGGCAGGCCACGTTGACCCAGTCGGTCGCCGCCGCCAGCGGGGACACCCCCTTGGGGGCCAGGTCGGCGCCACGCAGATCCGGCAGGACCACGGGCAGGTCCTCCTCCGGCACCGGCACCTCGCCGCAGGCCGGGCAGTGGATGATCGGGATCGGCGTGCCCCAGAACCGCTGCCGGGACAGCAGCCAGTCGCGCAGCCGGTAGTTGACCGCGGTCCGGCCCAGCCCCTTCCCGGCCAGGAGCTGCACGATCCGGGTGATGGCCTCGCCCTTGGACAGGCCGTCCAGCGGGCCGGAGTTCACCAGCTCACCTTCACCGGGGGTGGCGACGCCGGTCTCGGCCGGGTCGGCCAGGCCGGTGTGCACCACGACCCGCACCGGCAGCCCGAAGGCCAGCGCGAAGTCCAGGTCACGCTGGTCGTGGGCGGGCACGGCCATGATCGCGCCGGTGCCGTAGTCGGGCAGCACGTAGTCGGCGGCCCAGACCGGGATCGGCTCGTCGTTGACCGGGTTGATCGCGTGCACGCCCAGGAACACGCCGGTCTTCTCCCGGCCGGTGGCTTGCCGCTCGATGTCGGTCAGCTTGCGGACGTCCTCGACGTAGGCCTGCAGCTGGTCCCGCCGGTCCGGCGCGCACAGCTCGCTGGCCAGCGGCGAGTCGGCCGCGAGGACGAAGAACGTGGCGCCGTACAGGGTGTCGGGACGGGTGGTGAACACGGTCACCGGCTCGTCCCGGCCTTCGATCCGGAACTCGACCTCGACCCCTTCGGAGCGGCCGATCCAGTTGCGCTGCATCAGCAGTACGCGGTCCGGCCACTTGCCTTCCAGCTCAGCGGCGTCGGCCAGCAGCTGGTCGGCGTAGGAGGTGATGCGGAAGTACCACTGGGTCAGCGTGCGCCGCACGACCTCGGTCCCGCACCGCTCGCAGCGGCCGTTGATGACCTGCTCGTTGGCCAGCACCGTCTGGTCCTTGGGGCACCAGTTGACGTAGCCGTCCTTGCGGTAGGCCAGGTCCCGCTCGTAGAAGCGCAGGAACAGCCACTGGTTCCAGCGGTAGTAGTCCGGGTCGCAGGTGGCCAGGCGCCGGGACCAGTCAAAGGAGACCGCGTAGCGCTTGAACGACTCGGCCTGGGTCTCGATGTTGGCGTAGGTCCAGTCGGCGGGGTGGGCATTGTTCCTGATGGCCGCGTTCTCGGCGGGCAGGCCGAAGGCGTCCCAGCCGATCGGGTGCAGCACATTGCGGCCCAGCTGGAACCAGTAGCGGGCCATGGCGTCACCGATGGCGTAGGCCTCGGCGTGGCCCATGTGCAGGTCGCCCGACGGGTAGGGGAACATGTCGAGCAGGTAGGCCCGCTCGCGGGGGTCGGCCGGATCGTCGCTGGCCCGGAACGAGTCCAGCTCAGCCCACCGGGCCTGCCACTTCTCCTGAATCGCCCGGGGGTCGTAGCGCTGCGCTTCGGCGCTGTCCGCCGCTGTCATGGTTTCCTCACCCTGTCTGGTCCGGCCTGGTGTGCTCGTGTGTGCTTTCCGCGTGCCGCTTGCTTCCGCGCGCTGCGGCCTGCGGCAATGAAAAGGCCCCTCGCTGCACGAGGGGCGGCCACGCTGACGGTCTCTAGTCAGCGTGGCTAGCTAAGGAGCAGCCGGACGGCTCGCATGGCCCGAGGATAGCGCATGCGTACCTGGGCTGCGGGCGCTGCCAGCGGGACGGCCGCTGGCCGCGCGGCGGGCGGGCTGGGCTGAACGGGGCCGGTGCGGCATCAGCGCCATGTCGGCAATAGCGGCCCTGCCGCATTCATAGCGGACATTGCCCCGCAGAAATGAATTTGCCCCGGGAATCGGTAAGTCATTTCAATGGCCCTTGACCGGCAATAACAAGCCTCAATACAGTGAGGCCTCGCCGGCCCCGCCAGCATCACCAGCCGGCCCAGCAGACGGTCCGGCCGGTTGCCCCGGCCGCCTCACACAGCCAGTATGTCGGCCAGTCCCCGGCGAGTACGTGTGGGATATTCACGGATACGACACCGCGGGCCAGCTGGTGCTGGCCTGGATCGGGCTGCGCATGCGCGACGCCGGGCCCCTGCCGTCCCGGCGATCGCGCGGTGGCCAGCGGGCCGGTACGGCCGCCCGCGCCACCCGCAGCCGGCCCAGCTGGCCCAGCTGGCCGCGGCACCCTAGCCCCGTTTCCTTGATTGAACGTGCCTGCCCTGTCCCGGGCCGGTATCGCCAGCAACTCCTGGCCCATCCGCACGGTGTCTGGGTTCACTGGAGCGGAGTCAGGGATTATCCCTGACTCCGCTCCAGTGAAACCGGGGCCCGCGGCGCGTGTGGCCCTTGTGACCAGCGGGACATCGGTGGCCGCGGCCGCCCAGCCGCTGAAAGCAGGCTCTAGGCCGGTCAGGTCCAGGTGACGGTGACCTGCTCGCGCCACACGTCGAGGGCGCTGGGATCGCCGCGCTGGTCCGCTCTTGCCAGGCGGCGGCTGGAGTCGGGGCCGACCCGGTTCCACAGCAACAGGTACAGGGTGTCGGGCGGGGCGGTGAGCTCGTAGCCGCGACCCTCCGGGGCCGCGCCGTAAGGGACCCGGCCCCGGGTCACCTCGGCTCGGCCGGGGCCGATCCGGACCAGCCAGTCCCCGCCCGGCTCGGCGTGCACGGCCAGCCAGCGGGGCGGGTCGGTGCGCAGCCGGCGCCGGGCCGCCCGGCCGGCGAAGCCCATGATCAGTTCGTCGATGCCGTCGGCGGCCAGGCCGGGCGGGAACGGGGTCAGCCCGGTGGCCGGGACACCCGCGGCCAGCTCGGCGTCCACGCGGTGCACGGCGGTCTCGTGGGCCTGCCGCCGGGCCCAGAACGCCAGCGGCGACGGCGCGGGCAGGAACGCGGCGCAGCGCACGTCCGGATCGGCGTCCCGCAGGGTGGCCACCAGCTGCTGGTGGCCCTCCCGGAACCAGCCGGGCCGCAGCCGGTCCTCGGTGGGGCCGGCCCGGAGCATGTCCGGCTCGGCCAGGTCGCCGAAGTCCGTCCGCTGAGCGCCGACGATGCCCGCCGCCCACCGGTGCACGCTGCCCACGTGGCCGATCAGGTCCCGGAGCTGCCAGCCGGGGCAGCCCGGAACCCGGGCCTCGGGCGAGGCGGCCTCGGCCGTCCGGGCCAGCTGGTCGCCCTCGGCCTGCAGGGCGGCGAGGTGCTCAGCGACCTCCATCGTCGGGCCCGCGCGCTCAGGCCAGGGCGGAGTCGCGGTCGCCCGGGGTCTGGCCCGCCCGGCCCTGGCCGGCTGAGCCCTGGCTGGCTGAGCCCTGGCTGGCTGAGCCCTGATTCGCGGAGCCCTGGCCGTTGGCCTGGGCCGGGACGGTCCGGACTTCCCAGTCCGGGCGGAGCGGCATGCCGGACACCCCGTCCGCGGTGAGCTTGGCGCACAGCACCTGGTGCAGCTGGATCTGGTTCCGGTCGAAGCCGAGCCGGGAACCGGCCATGTACAGCCGCCAGACCCGGGCCGTGCCCTCGCCAACCTCGGCCACGGCTTCCTTCCAGTGCGCGTCCAGGTTGGCGCACCAGGCGGCCAGGGTCTTGGCGTAGTGCTCGCGCAGGTTCTCCTCGTGCCGGACCTCGAAGCCGGTGTCGTGCATCAGCGAGATCAGGTAGCCCGGGCCCTCGAGCTCACCGTCGGGGAAAACGTAGCGGTTGATGAAGCCGCCCACGTTGGCCGCGGGAACGGTGTTGTCCGGGCGGGTGATGCAGTGGTTGAGCAGCCGGCCCTCCGGCTGGACCTTGCCCAGCAGGAACTGGAAGTAGCCGGGCAGCTGACGCATGCCGATGTGCTCGGTCAGCCCGATCGAGCTGATCGCGTCGAAGCCGGTCTCGGGCACGTCCCGGTAGTCCAGGTGGCGGACCTCGGCCAGACCGGACAGGCCCGCCTGCTCGATGGCCTGCTGGGCCCAGCTGGCCTGCTGCTCGGACAGCGTGACCCCCAGGGCCTTGACGCCGTACTCGCGGGCCGCGTGCATGACCATGCCGCCCCAGCCGCAGCCCACGTCGAGCAGGCGCATGCCCGGCTTCAGGCCGAGCTTGCGGGCCACCAGGTCGAACTTGTTGGCCTGGGCCTCTTCCAGGGTGGCGTCGGCGGCCGGGTAGCAGGCACAGGTGTACGCCATGGACGGGCCGAGCACCCACTCGTAGAAGCGGTTGGACACGTCGTAGTGGTGCGAGATCGCGCTGGCGTCGCGGCCCTTGGAGTGCCGCAGTCCGGTCAGCCACCGCCGGTTGACCTGGACCTCCTGGGGCGGCGGGGCCAGCCGCGGGTACAGCGTCCGCACCCCGCCCAGCTCGCGGAACAGCTGAACCCGCTCGGCCACGCTCAGCTCAGGGTTCTGCGCGTTGGCCATCCCGGCCAGCGCGGTGTACATGTCACCGTCCACATCGAGGTGGCCGGAGACGAAGGCCCGGGCCAGGCCGAGCTCGCCGGGGGCCTGGGCCAGGTAGGACACGGCGGCTGGGGAGCGGACCGTCATCCGGACCGGGGCACCTTCCGCTCCGGCCCGGCTGCCGTCGTAGGCCACGAACTCAACCGGGGCACCCGCCCCCACGATGGTCTCGAATACTTGCGCCAGCGCCATGGGTGTCTCGCTTCCTCGAATCTAACCGTGGGGTCCGGGTCAGCGTCCGCGGACGCACTTGTCGTACAGGCCGGGCAGGTGGCCGGCCTGGTCGTACTCCTGCTTCAGGGCCTTGTGGGCCCCGATGTTGTAGAGCTGGTTGAAGTCGTCTTCAGAGTAGAACGCGGTCGAATACAGCGACTTGTGGCCACCCAGGGCCCCGACCTCGTCCTCGATCAGCCGGTTGTAGTAGCCGTCGCTGCGGCCGGGCGGCAGCGCGACCTGGCCCCAGAAGCCGAAGTTGACGTAGACCTCGCCCGGCTTGAGCGGATACAGCGGCCAGTCCCGGTCGCCGCGCAGCCGCAGCGGGCACAGCCACACCGGGCTCATGCCGACGTCGCGGCCGAAGAAGGTGAGGAAGTCGGCGCCCCGCTCGACCGGGATCTCCACGTCCTGGATGACGTCCTCGCGGGCCGGTTGCTGCCGGCCCTCGTTGAGGGCGGCGGTCAGGCCGAGCCGGTGGTCGAGGGCGACCAGCCGCCGGTAGACGTCGCTGCGACGGTAGCGGCGCGGCCACAGCGCCCGGACCAGGGGCTGCTGCACGCCGAAGGGCCGGGAGCACCAGAACCAGTCGGTGTCCCATCGCCACAGGTAGTCGCGGATGGTGAGGAAGTCCTCGTGCGGCCCGCGGATCGAGGTGTAGTAGATGTGCTTGCCGGTGTAGTCGCTGCACCAGGGCGCGACGTCGCTGTAGGCACCGACGGTCAGGTACAGCTCGCCGGGGCCGAAGGCCACGCCGTCGACGAAGTCGGCCCGATGCCCGCGGTAGCTGCCCTCGGCCGCGATCTCGGTGACGGCGTCCATGCAGGCGTGGGGGTCGCGGAACGGGAAGTGGCGCAGGTGCACGAACTTGTGGACCGGCTCCAGCTCGATGGTGAGGGAGAGCGCGTAGCCGAGCGTGCCGTAGGAGTTGGGGAACCCGGCGAACAGGTCGGCGTGCTCGTTGTCCGCGGTCGCGCTGACCACCCGCCCGTCGCCGGTCAGGATCTCCAGCTCCAGTACGGACTCGTGCGGCATGCCGTTGCGCAGCGAGGTCGACTCGATGCCGAGCCCGGACACGGCGCCGCCGAGGGTGATGGTCTTCAGCTGCGGGACGACCAGCGGCATCAGGCCGTACGGCAGGGTCGCGTCGCACAGGGCCTCGTAGGTGGTCATGCCGCCGACCACGGCGATCCGGGCGGCCGGGTCGACCGACAGCACGTGGTCGAAGGCGGACACGTCCAGGCCGGGGTGGCTCTCGCCGCCCCCGCCGCGGGCCGGGTCGCGGAACCGGAACAGGTTCGACGTCCGCTTGGCCAGCCGGACCGGGGCACCGGGCGGGATCGCCTCGTACTCCCGGCGCAACGCGGCCACCGCCGCCCGGTGCGCGGCCATGGCGGCGGTCGGCTCCTGGCGGGCGACTTCCGTCACGCGCGTCTCCTCTCTCCGGCCCGGGCCGGATCCGCGATCAGCCCGCGGAACTCCAAACCGGGCAAAAACCTCAGGCAGTTTATCCAAGCGTGACCTTGAGTCCAGCGGCGCGCCAGTTTCGGCGCGGCCTGCTCAGCTTTCCGAGCCGCGGTCAGGACGCCGGTGGGGCGCCGGGGAGGGAGGCGAAGCCGTCGTCGCCGGAGTAGCTGGCCGCGACCTCTTCGGGCGTCATGGGCAGGCGGGCCAGGGACGGCGGCGCGCCCGCGTCGATGGTGTCCCGGAGCAGCAGGGCCATGGAGTAGCCGGGGCTGACGGTCAGCGCGCGGTCCAGGGCCACGTTGGCCAGGGCACCGTTGCCGGACTGCCAGGCGGTGAAGGCCAGCAGGCAGGCCGGGGCCGGGAGGTAGGCGGGCTCGGCCCGGCGGACCACGTCGGTCCAGAGCCGGGTGTGGGCGGCCTGGAAGTCAGCGTCCATCCGGGACCAGGCGTCGTCGCGGACCCGCAGGCTGCTCAGGGCCAGGGCCAGCCAGGCGACCTGGTCGTCGGTGAAGCGGCCTCCCTGGCGGTAGGTGGCCAGCGCGTCGGTGACCGCGCTCAGGCCCTCGAGCAGGACCAGCCGCCGGGCCTCGCGGGCCCGGCCCGAGCCGGACGCCTGGGCGACCAGGTCGGCCGCGTGGGCCTCGGCCCGCCGGGTGGCGTCGCGCATGGACCGGCGGGTGATGCCGCCGAGCGCGCCGATCGAGGCGGCCAGCGCGGCCCGGTCGGGCAGCACCGCCTTCCCGGCCGCGCCCATGGCCGCGCCGGCCGGGTGCCCGGGATCGAGCGGGACACCCTGCGGCGGGCAGCAGTCCGGGTTCCGGCACAGGTAGGACCAGTAGCGGTCGTTCTCCACCCGCAGCACGTCGCGTAGCTCCAGGCCGGCCCGGCGGGCCGCCTTGCGGATGGCGTCGGCGAACGGGGTGACCAGGTGGCCGGGGCCGTAGCCGATGGCCACGGCCAGGGCCTGCTGCTGGCCGGTGAGCACCGAGACCGCATGCTGGGCGATGTCGCGGGCCATGCGGGGGCTGGGACGGTCGGGGAGGTCGAAACGGAGGGTCAGGTGGATGCGGTCCCGCGGCGGCCCGGCCCCGATCACGATCAGGCTCTTGCGGGGCACGAAGCCGAGCAGGTGCGGGACCACGGACAGGACCGCGGCCGGGGAGCCGATGCGGACCGGCGGCTGGGTATCGGGACGGCGGCCGGGGGGCGGGGGGTCCTCGGGCGGGCGGTTGGTGTTCATGCCGCCAGCGTGCGCGGGGCGGGGCGAAGGGGGTCAGGTCACCGCGGGGGATGTGAGAAACGGGCGGATAGGCACGAGCGGGGAAATGGGTCTTGACGGGGGGCAGAGGGTGTGCGTCCCCCGGTCAGAGCGCTACGCCGAGCAGGGCGTCGACGGTGTCGCGGACCAGGCGGCGGTCGGCGGCGGTGACGGCGGCCGGGTTGGCGACCACGCGGCCGGCCCAGTCGTCGACCACGGCCAGGGCACCGGGGGCGTCGAGGTCGTCGGCCAGGTGCTCGCGCACCCCGGCCAGGACGGCTTCGGCCGCCGCCGAGACGCCAGCGGCGCCCGGGGACTCCGGGGCCGGGGAGCCGACGGCGGCGCGCCAGCGGGCGAGGCGGCCGCGGGCGGCGGCCAGGCTGGGCTCGGTCCACTCCCAGTCGTCGCGGTAGTGGTGGGCCAGCAGGACCAGCCGGACCGCCATCGGGTCCTCGCCCCCGGCCACCAGGCGGGACACGAAGACCAGGTTGCCCCGGGACTTCGACATCTTCTCGCCGCCCAGGGCGACCATGCCGGCGTGGGCGTAGACGCGGGCGAACACCGGGCCGGGCTGGCCCGCGAACGCCACCCGGGTGTGCGAGCCGCTCATCTCGTGGTGCGGGAACACCAGGTCGGACCCGCCCGCCTGCACGTCGAACACCGTGCCCAGGTGGTCGGCGGCGATGGCCGCGCACTCCACGTGCCAGCCGGGACGGCCCCGGCCGAACCGGGACTCCCAGGACGGCTCACCCGGGCGCTCGGCCCGCCAGACCAGCACGTCGAGCGGGTCCTTCTTGCCGGGGCGGTCCGGGTCACCGCCCCGCTCGGCCGCCAGCTCGCGCATCTGGGCCAGGTCCAGGCCGGTGGCGGTGCCGGGGCCGGACAGCTCGCCGAAGCCCGGGTCGGTTTCGCGGGCGAAGTAGACGTCGCCGTCCAGGTCGTACAGGGCGCCGTGGTCGGCCAGCCGGTCGGCGAAGCGCTCGATGACTCCGATGGCCTCGACCGCCCCGATCAGGTGCGTGGGCGGGATGACCCGGAGCGCTTCCATGTCGTCCCGGTACAGCTGGGTGTCGCGCCGGGCCAGGTCACGCCAGTCCTCGCCGTCGCGGTCGGCCCGCTCCAGCAGCGGATCGTCGACGTCGGTGACGTTCTGGATGTAGGTGACCGGGTGCCCCGCGTCCAGCCAGGCCCGGACGAGCAGATCCCAGGCGGTGAAGGTGGCCGCGTGCCCGATGTGGGTGGCGTCGTAGGGGGTGATGCCGCAGGCGTACATGGAGGCGAGCGCCTCGGGCGGGCCGGCCGCGGCGGCGCGAAGCTCGCCGCTGGCGGTGTCCCGGAGCCGCGGCTCGGGGCCGCGTCCGGGCAGCCGGGGAACGCTGGGGCGACGCCAGGAATCCATGTGGCCAGGCTATCTCGCCCGGTCAGGCACGATCACGGGGCGAGGCTCTCGGCCAGCCGCGGCGGCGCGCCCGTGCTCACGTGCGGCGGCCCTGGCCGCGCGGACCGGGCCGGGCCGGCCAGGGCGGCCTGCTCGAAACTGTGGGCCAGGGCGATCAGCCGCGGCTCGCTCCAGCGCGGGCCCATGAACGACACCCCGACCGGCAGCCCCCACACGTAGCCGAACGGCAGCGTGACCGCGGGGTAGCCGCCCACCGCGGCCGGGGTCGAGGTGTGGAACAGGTCGTGGTCGCCGAGCGCGTAGTCGGTCAGCCAGGCCGGGCAGGCGGTCAGCATGAAGATCGCGTCCAGGGCGTGGGTGACCAGCGGCGTCTCCACCGCGCCGCGGGCCAGCGCGGCCGCTTCGGCGCGCATCGCCCGGTAGCCGGGATCGGTCAGGTCGCACGGGGTCGCGGCCGCGCGCTCGAACACCTCCTGGCCGAACCGGGACAGCACCAGGCCGGCGTTGCGCTGGTTGAACCCGATCAGGTCGGCCAGCGTGCGGTGCTGGGCCCCGGGCCGGCCCGCCAGGTAGGCCTCGAGATCGTGCCGGAACTCGGGCAGCAGCGCGCCGAACTCGGGGATCCCGATCTTCTCGGCGTCGGGCAGCTCCACCGGGTCGATGACCACCGCGCCCTGGTCCCGCAGCTGGGCCACGGCCTGGTCCAGGACGGCGGCGATGCTGGCGTCGGCCGCGGCCGACCCGGCCCGCCACACCCCGATGCGCGCCCCGGCCAGCGCCGCGGGATCGCAGTGGGCGGCGTAGTCACCGGGCGGAGGCGACATTAGACCGTTGACGGGGGAAGCGGATGCGGCCGGATCATCGGGGTCGGCGGCGGCCATCACGGTGAGCAGGGCCGCGGCGTCGGCCACCGAGCGGGCCATCGGGCCGGCCGTGTCCTGGGCGGCGGAGATGGGCACGATGCCGGCCCGGCTGACCAGGCCCAGCGTCGGCTTGATGCCGACCACGCCGCAGGCACTGGCCGGGGCGACGATCGAGCCATCGGTCTCGGTGCCGACCGCGAGCGGGGCCAGGCCCGCGGCCACCGCGGCGGCCGAGCCGGAACTGGAGCCGGACGGATTGCGTTCCAGCGAGTACGGGTTGGCCGTCTGGCCGCCGAGCGTGGACCAGCCGCTGGTCGGGTGGATGGAGCGGAAGTTGGCCCACTCGGACAGGTTGGCCTTGCCCACGATCACCGCGCCCGCCGCCCGCAGCCGGGTGACGAGGAAGGCGTCCCGGTCCTGCGGGCCGCCGAGCAGGGCGGGCGAGCCCGCCGTGGTGGGCATGCCAGCCACCTCGACGTTGTCCTTGACCAGGACGGGAATGCCTTCCAGCGGTCCGCGGGAGCCGCGGGCGGCGCGTTCGGCGTCGCTGGACCTCGCGTCGGCGGCGGCGCTCGCGCTGACCGTGATCACCGCGTGCAGAGCGGGGTTGAGCCGGGCCATGCGGTCCAGGTAGAACGCGGTGATTTCGGCCGAGGTGAGGGTCCCGGCGGACATGGCCCGTTGCAGCCCGCCCACGGAGACACCGGGCGATCCGGGCAGAGCTGAGGGGTCCGGCATTCCGGCAGGATAACGAAACTCCCCGGAATCGGACACTGGTCGTGGGCGGCCGGATGCGCGCGCTAGCCGTGGGTGAGGAACCAGTGGGGCAGGCCGGGCAGGAGGAGGAGGGCGCCGGCCAGGAGGGCGCCGAAGGCGACGACGGCGAAGGTGAAGACCCAGGCGCCGCCGGGGAGGCCGGTGAGCAGGGCCAGCTGGTCGGCGTCGGAAGCCAGCGCGCCGGAGGGCCGGCCGCCGCGGCGGCGCCGGCGCTGCAGCTCGAAGATGGGCCGGACACCGCCGAACAACAGGAACCAGGCGAACAGGTAGGCGAACAGCTCCTGGGCCCGCAGCGAGGCGAACCGGCTGACCGCGAACACCACCACCGCGGTGGCCAGCACGGCCAGGAAGCCGTAGGCGTTGCGGATGACGATGAACGCCGCCGCCAGCAGCAGCAGGACCAGCCAGAGCAGGAACGTGGCGTGCCGCACGGCCAGCAGCCAGGCCGCGCCCAGGCCGAGCAGGGACGGGAAGACGTAGCCGGCCGCGGTGGTGAGGACCAGGCCGAGGCCGTAGGGCTTGCCGCGGGAGGAGGTGACGCCCGAGGTGTCGGAGTGCAGCCGGATGCCGTCCAGGCGGCGGCCGGTGGCGATCGAGACGACGGCGTGGCCGCCTTCGTGGGCCAGGGTGACCACGTTGCGTGACACCTGCCACACGCGGTGGCTGGCCACCACGACGAAGGCCACGGCCGCGGTCAGCGCGATCAGCCAGGTGGCCAGGACCGGCCCGGTGGCCGTGACCCGGTCCCACAGGTGCGCCAGCGTGGTCATGGCAGCCAGCTCACGTGGCCGTGCAGCTCGGCGTAGCCGATGAACGCGCCCATGTCGATCAGGGTGTGGGCGATGACCAGCGGGGTGACCCGGCCCCAGCGGCGGTACAGGAAGCCGAAGACCACGCCCATCACGGCGTTGCCGAGGAACCCGCCGAAGCCCTGGTACAGGTGGTAGGAACCGCGCACGGTGGCACTGATCGCGATGGCCCGCGAGGAGCGGAAGCCCAGCTGGTCCAGGCGGCGCAGCAGGAAGCCGATGACCAGGACTTCCTCCAGCAGGCCGTTCTGCGCGGCCGAGAGGATCAGCACCGGGATCCGCCACCAGACGTTGGGCAGGTTCTCGGCCACCACGTTGAGGTTGAAGCCCAGGTGGAAGGCGGCCAGGATCCAGCCGAGCCCGATGCCGCCGATGACCGCGGCCACCAGGGCGCCGCGGGCCAGGTCCTGGGCCTTGTGCCGCCCGTCCAGGCCGATCACGGCCGGGGTCTCGCCCTCGCGGGCGATCAGGTACAGGGCCAGCACCACCGGGGCCACGCCGAGCAGGGTGTTGGTGAGCTGGAGGAACAGGTCCAGGGTGGGGCGGCCGGGGGCCAGCGAGCCGTTGAGGGTCGCGGTCTGCTTGCCGAGGGACCTGGTCGCGGTGAGCGAGCCGATCAGCTCGATCAGGGCGTACAGGCCGGAGCCGCCGAGCGAGACGCCGAAGACCGCGATGATCTCCCACCAGAGGAGCTTCCTGGTCGCCGGGACCCAGCGGCCCGCTGAGGCGGGAGGGGCGCTTGCAGCTGGTGGGGATTCTGGGGTGGGAGTGGCGGCCGAGGACGCCGCGGCGAGCGGGGCGCCTGAGGGATCCTGGCCGTCAGTCATCGGAGGCACTCTAGCGTCAGAACCTCAGAAACTGAGGGCCAGGAACCTGGAACCTAGCTGAGCAGATTGTCAAAATCTCCGTCGGCGGCGCCGCCGATCAGCGCCTCGATCTCGGCCTTGGTGTAGATGAGGGCCGGGCCGTCGGGGTCACTGGCGTTCCGCACCGCGACCCCGCCGTCCGGCAGCCGGGCCAGCTCGACGCCGGTGCCGTCGGTGGTGGTGGCCTGCCAGCGGAGGCCGGCCAGCTGACCCGCGGGAATCCCGTTGTAGGGCCGGCCCGGAGCCTCGTTGGTCATGGTCACAGTTCCTTCAGGATCGCGGCCAGGATGTCCTGGGTCCGGTCGGGCGAGGTGCCCTTGACGCTGAGCCGCTCCATGACCTCGCTGTACCGTTCCACGTCTTCCCGCTTGTCCAGATACAGCGCGCCGGTCAGCTGCTCGATGTAGACGATGTCGCTCATGTCGGCCTCGGGGAACCGCATCACGGTGAACGCCCCGCCCTCGGCGGCGTGGCCGCCGAAGGTGAACGGGAGCACCTGCAGGGTGATGTTCGGCTCGCGGGTGGCCGCCATCAGCCGCTCGATCTGGCCCTGCATCACGGCCTTGCCGCCGATCGGCCGGCGCAGCGCACCCTCGTCGACCACGGCCCACAGCCGGGGCGCGTCCGGCCTGCCCAGCAGCTGCTGGCGGCGGGTGCGCAGCGCCACCCGGCGGTCCACCTCGTCGGCCGCGGCCGCGGGCTGGCCCTGCTTGATCACGGCCCGGGCGTAGTCCTCGGTCTGCAGCAGGCCGGGCACGAACTGCACCTCGTACACGCGGATGAGCTCGGCCGCCTCTTCCAGGCCCACGTAGATCTGGAACCAGTCCGGCACCACGTCGGAGTACTTCTGCCACCAGGCCGGGGAGTTGGCCTCGCGGGCCAGCGAGATCAGCTGGCCGTGCTCGGCCGAGTCGGTGACGCCGTACAGGTCGAGGAGGTCGACGACGTCCCGCTCCTTGAAGCTGACCCGGCCCAGCTCCAGACGGCTGATCTTGGATCCGGACGCGCGGATGCGGTACCCGGCCTCGTCACGGGAAATGCCCCGGGCCTCACGCAGTTTGCGCAGCTGGGAGCCGAGGAGGATGCGCAGGACCGTCGGGCCACTGCCCGGATGGCTGGGAATCACCCCAGCGCTCCCTGGCCGTGGACCAGGCACCGTCGGCCGTGCCCCCACGCCGACATGATGCTCACCACCCCACGCTCAGCTGCCGTACCGTCTGGCCACCGTGCCCCGCGGCGGCCCGCCGTGCACGTGCATCGTCCCTTGCGGCTGCAAGATGTACACGGCATGATACCGCCCCGTCGCACAATTGCACGACCTTCTCGCGTTCAGCGGCCTCGCGTCCCGCGGACCAGCGTGACACCGAGGCGGATTGTCCGCCGGATATCGTTTTCCGCGCCCGCCCGGCGGGTTCTGGCCTCGCGGCCGGCATGCCACTAGGCTCGGGCGGTATTAACGGGGCAACGACGGTGCGGGCCCCGCCCCGCAGCCGAGCCCAAGCGCACGTTTTGGAGCGAAAATGTACGAAAATTACCCGTCGGCCGAGGCCGGCGGGCAGGTACCGGAACCAGCCCCCCGAGGCGAGCCGCCCACGTCGGTGCAGACCGCGGTCCGGCTGATGTACGCGGGCGCCGGGATCAGCGCGATCAGCTTCATCCTGGGCCTGGTCACCATCGGCAGCGTCCGGCACACGCTGGAGAAGCAGTACCCGAACTACTCCGCCTCCAAGATCAACTCGCTGGTGAACGCCGAGGTCGTCATCGTCGTCGTGGCCGGCATCATCGGCGTGGGCCTGTGGCTCTGGATGGCCTGGGCCAGCAAGCGCGGCAAGAACTGGGCCCGGATCACCGGGACCGTGTTCTTCGGCCTGTACACGCTGGACCTGATCCTGGTCGCGGCCCGCTCGGCCAGCGGCGTGTCCACCGTGTTCGCGATCATCACCTGGCTGGTCGGGCTGGGGGCCACGATCATGCTGTGGCGGCGAGATTCGAGCGCGTACTTCACCGCCCAGCAGCAGGGTTATTAGGCACCCGTCCCGGCCCGGCCGGGCGGCCTTTCCGCCCGGGGACGGGGACGCTCATTCCGCGCATCCGCCCCGCTAATGACGAGGCGGTTAATTCGGCGGCGTCAGCGGCGTGACCCGAGCCGTTGCGGAAATACCTGACGTTGCGGGGTCAGTCCATTGTTTTAAATTTACGGTGCGACCCTGGACCCTTTGTCCGGGCCATTAGCGGCTCAGGGTGCCCACGCGGCGGACCCGGTCCGGGTCACCAGCCACTGGCAGGCGATCGCAGCCGCGGCGACCACGTTGAGCGAGTCCACCCCCGCGGCCTGGGCGCCCGGATCCATCGGGATCCGGACCGCCTGGTCGGCCAGGTGCCGCCAGCGCGAGGACAGGCCGTCGCCCTCGGTGCCCAGCAGCAGCGCGGTCCGCTCCCCCGGCGACGCCGTGAGCTGGGTCCTCTCCCCCGGGGTGGCCGGGTCCGGGGCGGCCGGGTCCCGGGTGGCCGGGGTCATCGGCACCGCGTGCGGGTCCGGGGTCAGCGCCAGCAGCCGGAATCCGGCCGCGCGCACGGTCTCCAGGCCGTCGTGCCAGTGGTCCATCCGGGCCCAGGGCACGGCGAAGACCGCCCCCATGGACACCTTGACCGAACGCCGGTAGAGCGGATCGGCGCAGCGTGGGGACACGATGACCGCGCCCACGCCCAGGGCCGCGGCACACCGGAAGATCGCGCCCACGTTGGTGTGATCGACGATGTCTTCCAGGATCAGCGCGGTCCGCACCCGGGCCAGCACCTCGGTCACCGGCGGCAGCGGGCGCCGGTTCATGGCCGCCAGCGCGCCGCGGTGCACGTGATAGCCGGTCAGTTGCTCGGCCACGGAGGCGGGCACCACGTAGGCCGGGCCCCCGCAGGTGGCGGCCAGGTCGGCCAGGGCCGCCGCCTTCTGCTCGGTGGCCAGCAGCGAGCGGACCTGGTACCCGGCGGCAGCGGCCCGCCGGATCACCTTCTCCCCCTCGGCCACGAACAGCCCGTGCTCCGCTTCCAGGCTCTTGCGCAGTTCGGCATCGGTCAGCCGCACGTAGTCGGTTAGCCGCGGATCGGCCGGATCGGAAACGTGAGTGAAACACGGCACGTTGCCAGTCTCGGGATTTTTACGTGACCTGTCGATTCACACTGTCCTATCTATGCGATTTGCCCGAGTTGATCAGCTATTTGCCGAAGCCGGCCGGCTCGTCGGCAATATTACCGAGCGGGCACCTATGGACTATTCGTCCCCCATGACGTAAGCAATTGAGAGAAGGTCTAGACCTTGGGAGAGTGGGGCCTGTGGTTGACGCATGGATGCCGGGCGCACGGTGCCTACGGGCCCAGACGGACGGCGGGACGCTGCGAGGCGGCGCGCCGCGGGTGGTCTGGCAGGCGCTGGGCGCGGATCCACGTCAGGTCTCGGCCACTTCAGCCGCGCGGCGGCTGATCCAGGACGGCCGCCCGCCGCACCTGGTCTGGAACCCGCTCTCCGGTGGCATCGTGCAGCTGATCCCGGTCGTCCGCGCGGCCTGCTCGCTGGGCGGTCCCGAGGGGCTCGACCACCGGGTCCTGGGCGCGGCCGGGGCGGACGGCGTCCCGTCCGCGTGCGCCGGCCCCGGGTCCGACCCGGCCAACCGGCAGGGCCGGCTGTGCGTGCAGATCGGCGTGGTCGCCTGGTTCTGGGAGCCGTTCACCGACGGGCCCATGCACGGCGCCGAGGCCCTGCTGCACTGGCTGGCCTCCTGGGGGGTGCCGTCCCGCTGGCCCGCGGGCCGCCCGGCGCCGTTCATGCGGGCCCGCACGGCCGAACGCAGCCGCGCGCACTGGTCGACGGGCGGGCACTTCGGGGCGTCGCAGGTACCGGGCTGGGACGCGGCCGGTCCCGGGCCCATCGAGCCGACCCTGCTCGGCGCGCCCGGGCCACACTGCCCGGTGGTGACCGGACCGCGGCCCAAGCTGACCGCCGCGCCCGCCGCGATCGGCCGCGCCCGGCGGATGGCCCTGGAGGCCGTGATCACCCCGGGCATGGACCCGGTCGAGCCGGTCGCCTCCCTGGCCCAGTATTAAGGCCTGTTTTCAAAGTTCACGGTGGTGCGGACTGGTCCGGGCCCGGGCTTTGTGTGCGGAAACTGCTGCCACCCACAGCGTGAATTGACCACGTTCCCGGTCCCAGGCCCCTAGCCCCGGGGGGCGGAGCCCCCAGGCCCCTATTCGCTTTGACAGCCGCCGGGGGGAACAGGCCAGATTAGAGGGCATGAGCACTGAAGCTGAGCCCTCGGTGGGGGCGCCGGGGGACCTGTCGGTGACCGGGCGGACCCGGCTGCGGCGGCACAAGGATCGCGGCCGGGCCGATCGCGGCGACCTGTACGCCGTGCTGGACGCGGGCCTGATCTGCCACCTGGGCGTGGTGGTCGACGGCGCCCCGCGGGTGCTGCCCACCACCTACGCTCGCGACGGCGGCACCCTGTACCTGCACGGGTCGTCGGCCAACGCCGGGTTCGGCGCCGCTGACGGGCACGAGATCTGCGTGACCGTGACCCACTTCGACGGGCTGGTGCTGGCCCGCTCGGTGTTCAGCCACTCGGTGAACTACCGCAGCGCCATCGTGTACGGCCCGGCGGTCATCGTGCGGGACGACGCCGAGCGCAGGCACGCGCTGCGGGCCATCGTCGAGCACCTGGTGCCGGGGCAGTGGGAGGCGGCCCGGCAGCCCACGGCCAAGGAGCTGGCGGCCACGTCGGTGCTGGCCCTGCCGCTGGCCGAGGCCTCGGTCAAGATACGGACCGGTGGCCCCGCCGACGATGACGAGGACCTGGACCTGGACGTGTGGGCGGGCGTGCTGCCGGCCACGGTGACGTTCGGCGCCCCCGTGCCCGACCCGGCCCTGCGCGCGGATATCACCGTTCCCGCCCACATCAGGAGTTTTCCCGCGACCCGCTCCGACCCTCCGAAGAGTGAATGAAACGTGTCCAAATGATTTCGAGCCTGCCGCCACAGGCTCCGATAAGGGCCTAACCTGGGATAATGAACGAACGGCTGGTGTGGATCGACTGCGAGATGACGGGCCTCGACATCGAACGGGACGCCCTGATCGAAATCGCGTGCCTGGTGACCGACGGCGAGCTGAACATTCTCGACGAGGGCGTGGACGTCATCATCAAGCCCCCGCCCGAGGCCGTCGACCAGATGAGCGACGTGGTCCGGACCATGCACACCACCTCTGGCCTGCTGGAAGAGCTGGGCCAGGGGGTGACCGTGGGCGAGGCCCAGGACATCGTGCTCAGCTACGTGCAGCTGCACATCAAGGAGCCGCGCCGGGTCCCGCTGTGCGGAAATTCGATCGCGACCGACCGCTGGTTCATCGCCCGCGACATGCCGCAGCTCGACCAGTACCTGCACTACCGGATGGTCGACGTGTCCAGCATCAAGGAGCTGGCCCGGCGCTGGTACCCGCGGGCCTACTTCGCCAGCCCGGCCAAGCGGGGCGGTCACCGGGCGCTGGCCGACATCACCGAGAGCGTGCAGGAACTCCGGTACTACCGCGAGGCGGTCTTCGGGCCCCAGCCCGGCCCGGACTCAGCCACCGCCCGGGAGATCGCGGCCCGGCACAGCGGCGCCCCGGCCCCGGAGTAGGGCGGGCCCCCGCACCGTCGCCGGCGCCGGCGCCGAGTCGCCGGAACCCGCGGTTGCTGGTAAGTTCTCTGTGCCGCGCGGTATCCACGCGGCCATGGTGGGTGTAGCTCAGTTGGTTAGAGCACCAGGTTGTGGTCCTGGGGGCCGTGGGTTCGAATCCCATCATCCACCCCGCTGAAATGGGCAGCTCAGAAGGCCCGGTCATCATCATGGCCGGGCCTCGCGCTCGCCGGGCGGGCCGCGTAAATGCTGGTTGCTGGCGTGGCGTGGCGCGTAAATGCTGGCTACCGGGCCGGGCAGGCCCCACCATGTCCCTGTGAGACTGCGCGTGGGGGCGGCCGTCATCAGCACGGCCGGGGCCATCGGCCTGGCGGCCTGCTCGAACGCGTCCGCGCCCACGGCGGACACCAGGGTCAACCCGGCGGCGCAGTCCACCACCCCGGGCCGGACGCCGGCCGGGGCCAGTTCGGCCCCGGCGCACCCGGCCACGACGGCGCCGTCCCCCGCCCCCTCGCCCGGCGCCACCGGGGGCCCGGTCACGATCGCCGCCGTCGGCGACATGATGCTCGGCAACAGCCCGGACCTGCCGCCCAGCCCGGCCACGTACCTGGACCCGGTCAAGCCGGTCCTGGACGGGGGCGCGCAGATCGTGTTCGGGAACCTCGAAGGCACGCTGACCACCGCCCCGGGCAGCAAATGCAGCCCCAAGAGCGCCGGGAAAACCTGCTTCGCGTTCCGTGACCCGCCCGATTACGTGCGCTACTTCGCCGGCGCCGGGTTCACGATCCTGAACGACGCCAACAACCACTCGATGGACTTCGGCCCGGCCGGCCAGGCCGAGACGGTCCGCACGATCCACGCGGCGGCCCTGGCCCAGACCGGGCTGCCCGGCGAGATCACGCTGGTGACGGCGAACGGGGTCCGGGTCGCGTTCGTGGCCTTCGCCCCGTACGGCTACACGCCCAGCCTGCTCGACCTGCCCGCGGCCCGGGCGCTGATCCAGAAGGCCACCAAGGAAGCCCCGGTGGTCGTCGTCTACATGCACGCCGGCGCCGAAGGCTCCGACGCCGACCACGTCACCGGGAGCGACGAGACCTACGTCGGGGAGGACCGGGGCAACCCCGAGGCCTTCGCCCACCAGGCCATCGACTCCGGCGCCAGCCTGGTCATCGCCAGCGGCCCGCACGTGCTGCGGGGCATGCAGTTCTACCGTGGCCACCTGATCGCCTACAGCCTGGGCAACTTCGCCGGCTACGGCAACTTCGGCGCCGGCGGCAACCTGTCCCTGAGCGCGGTCCTGCACGTGACCTTGTCCGGCACCGGGCGGTTCGACCGGGCCCGGCTCTACCCGCTCCAGCTCAGCGGGCAGGGCCAGCCCATCCCGGGTGGCGACGCGACCGCGTTCGTGGCCCAGCTGTCCCAGGCGGATTTCGGGTCCAGCGCGGCCCGGATCTCTTCGTCGGGCGTCATCCAGGCACCGTGACCCCGGCCGACGGCGGGCCGCCGGCGGGCTCCGGATCGTCGGGCTCCGGGCCGGCGGGCGGGGCGGTGGTGAGCAGGCGCAGGGCCAGGGCCGGGAACAGGGCCGCCGACAGCAGGCCCGCCGCCAGCAGCGAGGCGCTGGTGGTGGTGGAGATGAGATGGGCGGCCAGGCCGATCTGGGTGGCGACGATGACGAAGGTGAGCGTGGTGGCCTGCAGCAGGCCGGCCACGGCGGACCGCTGGCGGCCGACCAGGCGCACGTAGGCCCGGGCGGGCAGGCCCCGCACGACCAGCAGGGCGACCAGGAACAGCGGCACCTCGGCCAGGGCCACCGGGTGGCTGAGCAGCGCCCGCAGGTCGAACTGGACGCCGGTGGCGATGAAGAAGATGGGGATCAGGAACCCGAAGCCGATCCCCTGCAGCTTGATCTCGAACTGCGGGTGCGGGGTGCGCCCGTTCAGGTCGATGGCCCGCACCAGCAGGCCGGCCGCGAACGCGCCGAGGATGGACGCGAACCCGAACTGGTAGGCCAGCACGCCGAAGGCCAGGGCCAGGGTGAGGGTCGCGCGCACCCGCAGCTGGGCGCTGCGGTCCTCCAGCCGGGCCAGCAGGCGGTCGAGGGCGTCCAGCCCGCGGACCAGGCCCAGGGCGAGGGCCAGCACGGCCAGCAGGGCCAGGAAGATGGCCAGCGAGGCCAGCCGGCTGGCCGTGGTGCGCGACGTCGCCGAGAACAGCAGGGACAGCAGCAGGATCGTGGCCACCTCGGCCAGGGCGGCGGCCGTCATGACCAGCTGCCCGAAGCGGGTGGTCTCCTCACCGGCGTCCTTGAGCACCGGCAGCAGCAGCCCGGCCGACGTCGACATCAGCACCACGGCCAGGAACAACGGCTGGCTGGTCAGCCCGGCGCCGCGCAGCGCGAACCCGGTGCCGATCCCGAGCGCGGCCGAGGCGAGGAAGGCCAGCCCGGCCATGCGGGCCAGCGGGCCGCGCAGGCCGTTCACGTCGATCTCCAGCCCGGCCAGGAACAGCAGCATGCCCAGGCCCAGGTCGCTCAGCACGGTGATGGCCGCGTCGATGTGGACCAGGCCCAGCACGGAGGGGCCGATCACGATGCCCGCGATGACCTCGAGCACCGCGCCGGGCACCGGCAATCGCGGCACCAGGGCCAGCACCACTGGCACCAATACCGAAACGATGCCCAGCACGAGCACGCCGGTAAAGGAGATAACCATGGGCCCACCCCCCGCGGAAATCGGCCGGGCCGGTGGCACGCGGCGAGATCCGCCCCACCACGATAACCCCGACCGTCGGGCCGCAACTAGTTGCGAACTCAAAACTAGTTCGTGTTCAGATTTGTCGAAAATGACCGGGCGGGAGGCGGGATAAATGGCCGGGGTCACCGCGGCCCGGGCCGGGGGCCGCCCGGCCGCCCCAGCGTCCCGGGCCTGGTTCACCGGCCTGGGGCATCGGTCGCTCACCGGCCTGGGCCGTTAGCTGGTTCATCGGCTTACCTACCGCCGGGCGGGGCCGCCGATGGCGAATCACGTCACACCTCCCGAATCAGGGCGATCTTTATGTTCGACACGGCGGCGCGGTTACGTGACAGGGCAGGTATGGCGGATTAGCGTCGCGAATTGGTCGGATTATGGCCGTCGAATTCGTGCTGGCCAACCGTGTCGGCCAACCGTGTCGGCTAACAGTGTCGGCTAACAAGGGGGATGCGTGCCCAGGCCGGTTAAGGGCGATCAGCGCTATCTGCCCGGGCTCGATGGACTGCGAGCCCTGGCGGTCATGGCCGTGGTCGCCTATCACCTTGGTCTGGGCTGGGTGCCGGGCGGAATGCTCGGGGTCGGGGTGTTCTTCACCCTGAGCGGCTACCTCATCACCGACCTGCTGCTGTCCCAGTACCACCGCACCGGGCGGCTGGACCTGGCCGACTTCTGGCGGCGGCGGGCCCGGCGGCTGCTGCCGGCCGTGCTGGTCATGCTGACCGTGGTGCTGGCCTGGGTCACGGCGCTGGACCGGTCCCAGCTGCCGGCGCTGCGCGGCGTGGCCATCTCGGCCCTGGCCTACGTCAGCAACTGGTGGCTGATCGCCCAGCACAGCTCCTACTTCGCCCGGTTCGGGCCGCCGTCGCCGCTGGGCCACCTGTGGTCGCTGGCCGTGGAGGAGCAGTTTTATCTGATCTGGCCGTGGCTGCTGTGGCTCGGCCTGCGCTGGATGCGCCGGCGGCCGGGCCGGGACCCGGGTCAGCCGGACGGCCTGGGCCTGCTGGCCAAGGGGACGCTGGTGCTGGCCGTGGCCTCGGCCATCGAAATGGGCCTGCTCTACAGCCCCGGCTACGACCCGACCCGGGTCTACGACGGGACCGACACCCGCGCCTTCGCGCTGCTGATCGGGGCGGCGCTGGCCTTCGCCTGGCCCAGCCGGAGGCTCACCGGGCACGTGGCCGAGGGCGCCCGCCGCATCCTGGACGCCGCGGGCGCGGCCGGCCTGGCCATCATCTTGATCTTGATCCTGGGCACCGGGGAGTACTCGGCCTTCGTGTACCGGGGCGGCATGGTGCTGCTGTCGGTGGCCACCCTGCTGGTGGTGGGGGCGGCCGCCTCCCCCGCCAGCCGGGTCGGCCAGGTGCTGGGCGCCCGGCCGCTGCGCTGGATCGGGGTCCGGTCCTACGGCATCTACCTGTGGCACTACCCGATCATCGTGCTGACCACCCCGGCCAGCGGGCACGTCTCGTTCGTGCGCGGCACCCTGCAGCTGACGGCCAGCATCCTGGCCGCCGCGCTGTCCTGGAAGTACATCGAGGAGCCGGTCCGGCACGGGGTGCTGGGCCGGACCTGGAACCGGGTCCGCGCGTCCGGGTGGCGGCTGGCCGACTTGAACCTGGCCCACCTCAACCCGGCCGGCCGGGACCTGAGCCCGGCCGGGCGGCGCCGGTGGGCCGCGGCGGCCAGTGCGATCGTGGTCTGCGGGGTGGCCGGGGCGGGCCTGACCGGCGCCGTGCAGGGTTCGGCGGCCCAGCTGGCCACCGGGTCGGTGCCGGCGCCGCGGTCCGAGGCGCCCACCTCGCCGGCCCGGACACCCGCCGCCAGCCAGCCCGCGGGCCGGGCCACCCGGCCGGCCAGGACCCCGGCCGCGACCGGCCCGCCGGCCGGCGCCGGGGCGGCCACCACGGCGGCCCGGACCTCCTGCCGCAGCGTGGTGCACATCGGCGACTCCACCTCGGACGGCCTGGTCTCGGCCAGCTACCTGCCCAATCCGCAGCAGCGGATCGGCGCCCAGTACGCCAAGGCCGGCGCGACCCGGATGATCACCGAGATCTCCGGCGGCCGGTCGGTGGTGGAAACCGTCGACAACCAGGCCAACGCCTACGACGTGGCCAAGCAGCTGGTCGCCCAGGGCTACCGGGGCTGCTGGGTGCTGGCCCTGGGCACCAATGACACCGCCGACGTGGTGGTGGGCTCGGCGGTCAGCCGGCCGGCCCGCATCCAGAAGATGATGTCGGTGATCGGCAACCAGCCGGTCATGTGGGTGAACGTCAAGTCCGTGGTGGCCAGCGGCGCCTACGCCGAGAGTGAGATGCAGCTGTGGGACACGGCCCTGACCCAGGCCTGTCCGCAATACCCGAACATGCGGGTGTACGACTGGGCCGGTGTCGTCCAGAACAGCTGGTTCATCTCGGACGGCATCCACTACACCTCGGCCGGGTACGCGGCCCGCTCGGCCGGCATCGCCCACGCCCTGGCCGAAGCCTTCCCGGCCAAAACTTCGCAAACCGCCCATAATGGTTGTGTAGTGCACTGATTTGCCCATTACTGAGCGTAGTTACGTGCGATTCGTTATGTTTCTGGGGCGTTCCGGTGCCCTGACCCTCTTGACCGTTTTCCCAGGTGCGCGTTTGCTAGTCAGGTTGGTTTCGGTGCGGTTCTCACAGAATCTGGTACCTGAATGGCATCTATGCGATTTGTCCGCCGGAGTGTCCTGGCCGTGGTGGCCAGCGGCGCCACCGTCCTCGGCCTGGCCGCGGCCGCGGCCCCCGCGTCCGCGGGCGGACCCCCGGCCGGGCGGCACTACCTGAGCGGCAGCACCCCCCAGTGGCTGAGCAAGGCCCACAACGCCGGCGCCACGTCATCGTCCGAGCAGGTCAGCTTCGGCGTCCTGCTCGGCATGCGTAACCAGGCCGGTGCGGAGGCCACCCTCCAGGCGATCTCGACCCCCGGCAGCGCGAGCTACGGCAAGTGGCTGTCGAACAAGACCTTCGACAGCCAGTACGCCCCCACCAAGGCCAGCGTCAGCGCGGTCCAGGCCTGGCTCAAGGGCCAGGGCTTCACGGTGACCCAGACGCTGCCCAGCGGCCAGTACGTGGAGGCCAGCGGGACCACGGCGCAGGTGGAGAAGACGTTCGGCAGCCAGCTGAACAACTACACCTACCAGGGCAAGACGGTGCGGGCGAACACCAGCGCGCTGTCGCTGCCGGCCGGCACCCCGGCCGGGGTCACCTCGGCGGTGGCCGGTGTCCTGGGCATCGACCAGGGCAGCACGCTGAAGCAGCCCGCGGACACGCTGCCCGGGCCGCCCGCGGGCGCGCGCTACGGCGTGCAGCCCTGCTCGGCCTACTACGGCCAGAAGACCGCCACCGACAAGCCCCCCGCCTACGGCAAGCACCAGCCGTACACGATCTGCGGTTACGGGCCCCAGCAGTACCAGTCGGCCTACGGCGAGTCCTCGCTGCTGAGCCACGGGGTGAACGGCAAGGGCGTCACGGTGGCCATCACCGACGCCTACGCCGCGCCCACGATCTACGCCGACGCCCAGAAGTACAGCCAGGTGCACCACCAGCCCGGGTTCGCTGCGGGCCAGTTCTCGCAGATCACCCCGGGCGCCAACGGGTACGCCAACGAGTCGACCTGTGACCCGCAGGGCTGGTACGGCGAGGAGACGCTGGACGTCGAGATCGTGCACGCGATGGCGCCCGGCGCCAAGATCGTGTACGTCGGGGCGTCCGACTGCCTCAGCGGCCTGGACAACGCCTGGGCCAGCTCGATCGACAACCACGTGGCCAACGTCATCACCAACTCCTGGACCGACGGCGTTGACGACCTGGCCGACCTGACCCAGGCCTACGTGGACTTCTACCAGCAGTTCTCGCTGGAGGCGGCGCTGACCGGGATCACGGTCAACTTCTCCTCCGGTGACGCCGGCGACCACACCGCGGGCGGCACCGACCTGTCGGCCAAGACCGTCGAATTCCCGGCCGACCTGCCCTACGTGACCGGTGTCGGCGGCACCAGCGTGCTGATCGGCAGCAAGGGCCAGCACCTGGCCGAATACGGCTGGCAGACCGACTACTCGCAGCTGACCAACGGGGCCTGGACCCCCGCCCCGCCCGGGACCTACTCCTCCGGCGGCGGTGGCGGCACCAGCATCCTGTTCAAGCAGCCCTGGTACCAGAAGGGCAAGGTGCCGGCCAGCGTCTCCGAGGCCAACGGCAAGACCCCGATGCGGGCCGTGCCGGACATCTCGGCGGCCGGTGACCCGAACACCGGCTTCGAAGTCGGCGAGACCCAGGTGTTCCCGGACGGCACCTACTGGGACCAGTACCGGATCGGCGGGACCAGCCTGTCCTCGCCGCTGATCGCCGGGGTGGTCGCGGTGGCCGACCAGTTCACCCACCGCTCGCTCGGGTTCATCAACCCGCTCTACTACAAGCTGCTCGGCACGCCGGCGCTGCACGACATCACGGCGCCGAAGTCCCCGGTGGCCCAGGTGCGGACGAACTACGCCAACAACCTCGACAACTCGCAGGGCAAGACCTACGAGCTGGGGACCATCGACGTGCAGAGCTCGACGCTGCACGACACCAAGGGATACGACAACGAGACCGGCGTGGGCACGCCGGACGGGCCGGCGTTCTTCATCGGTGCGCTGGCCGGATCGAAACACTGACACCAGTCAGCCTTTCTGACTGACGTCACCAGGCCCGGGGTTCCAGTGGGAGCCCCGGGCCTGACCTTCGATATATAAAGGGTTCTCTGGAGATCAGGAACGGGCGGGGGCCGCCTTGAGCAGCTGCTCCAGCTCCGCGGTCGTGATGACCCGGGCCTGGCGCGGGAAGATCTTCCCGGTCAGGAACTCGTGCACGCCGGGCTGGGGGTCGGCGCTGGCATCGGCCAGCACGAAGACCTGGTAGTCGCGGTCGGCGGCGTCCCGCACGGTGGACAGCACCACGCCGCTGGTGCTGATCCCGGCCAGCACCAGCGTGTGCACGCCGTGGGCCTTGAGCTGGCCGTCCAGGTCGGTGGTGGAGAACGCCCCCACCCGCGTCTTGCGGACGCAGATGTCGCCGGGCTCGGGCGCGACCGACTCGTGCACCGCGGTGGCGGGCGAGTCGGCGTGCATGGCCCGCCCGCTGCTGGCCACCAGGCCAGCGAACTGGCTGGTCGGCGGGATACTGTCGAAGTCGGCGTCGTCGAAGGCCACCCGGACGTAGCCGATGTGGCCGCCGTGCTGGCGGACCACGGCGATGGCCTGGGCCACCCGGGCCAGCAGCGCCTCGGCGTCCTCGAGGCGGCCGATGATCCCGTTCTGGTAGTCCATCACCAGCAGCGCGGTTCGGCCGGGGTCGATGGCCGGGGTCGGGTCGGTCATGAGGTCCTCTCAATCGTGGGTGGGGCGGGTTGATCCAGGGACCGCGGCCGCGGCCGGGGCCGGGGCCGGGGCCGGGGGCACCGGGTCGGCGGGCGGGACGTAGCGGCCGCCGCGCAGCAGCGAGGCCAGCCCGGCCAGCACCGACAGCGCCGCGGCGACCGAGAACACCACGACCAGGCCGTGGTGGAACGGGGCCGAGATCAGGCTGGGGAAGAACTCGCGGCCGGTGAGCACCGCCCGGTGCGCGGCGGGCAGCGTGGCCAGGGTGTGGCTGCCGGACAGCAGGCGCTCGATCGGATTGACCCCCAGCACCGCGGCGAACAGCGACGAGACCGGCGGCAGGGACCCGATCTGGTGGGCCAGGCTGTGCGCGATGCCCTGCTGCTGCAGCCCGGCGGTCAGGGTCCGGGGCAGCGTGCTGGCCAGGCCCGCGATCATCAGCGAGAAGACCACGCCGATGGACAACGCGGTGCCGGAGTTCTGGAACGTCGACCGCATGCCGGACGCGGCCCCGCGCTGCCGGGCCGGGACGCTGCCCATGATGGCCGAGGAGTTGGGCGAGGCGAACATCCCGCTGCCGATCCCGTTGGCCAGGATGAACAGGGCGAAGGCCCAGTACGGGAAGTTCACCGGCAGCAGCATCAGGCCGATGAAGCTGCCCGCGAACACGGCCATCCCGGAGGTGGCGATGCCGCGGGAGCCGAACTTGTCCGACAGATAGCCCGACACCGGGCCGGAGACCAGGAAGCCCACGGTCAGCGGGATCAGGAAGATGCCGGCCCACAGCGGGGTCTCGCTGTAGCTGTAGCCGTGCAGCGGGAGCCAGATGCCCTGCAGCCAGATGATGAGTACGAACTGCATGCCGCCCCGCGCGATCGACACGATCAGGCCGGCCAGGTTGCCCGCGGTGAAGGCGCGGATGCGGAACAGGCTGAGCTGGAACATCGGCTCTTCGCTGCGGGTCTCGATGACCGCGAACGCGGCCAGCAGGGCCACCCCGCCGACCAGGCCGGCCAGCACCCAGGGGTTGGCCCAGCCCATGGTGTCGCCGCCGTAGGGCTGGATGCCGTAGGTGACGGCGATGAGCACCGCGCTCAGGCCCACGGCGAAGGTGATGTTGCCCCACCAGTCGATCCGGCCCGGGTGCCGCTCCCCGTTGTCCCGCAGCCGCAGGTAGGCCCAGACCGTGCCGTAGATCCCGACCGGCACGTTGACCCAGAACACGGCCCGCCAGTCGACCGCGGCCAGCAGGCCGCCCGCGACCAGCCCGATGAACTGGCCGGCCAGGCCCGCGACCTGGTTGGTGCCGAGGGCGAACCCGCGCTGCTCGGCGGGAAAGGCGTCGGTCAAGATGGCGGCCGAGTTGGCCATCAGCATGGACCCGCCGATGGCCTGCAGCACGCGCCAGCCGATCAGCCAGTCGGCGCCGGCTCCGCCCAGGAACGGGTCGAACGACAGCAGGATCGAAGCCACCGTGAACACCACGAACCCGGCGTTGTAGATCTTGACCCGGCCGTACATGTCCCCCATCCGGCCCACCGTCACCACCAGAACGGCCTGCACCAGCCGGTAGCCCATGATCATCCACAGCAGGTAGCTGATGTTGCCCGACGACAGCGGATCCAGGTGGATGCCACGGAAGATCGCGGGCAGGGCGATGATCACGATCGACCCGTCCAGGGTGGCCATGAACATGGACGCGGTCGTGTTGGACAGGGCGACCCACTTGTAGCGGTCGTCTCGGGTGGTGCCGGGCGCGGCGGGCTTGTCGTCGGTCACTGAGGTCTGGCTCCCTGGGGTGCTAGATGCTGTGGGCGAGGCGTTCGAGCAGCGGCGTGGCCTCGGCCAGCAGGCGGACCTCGTCCGGCGTGAAGTTGGCCGCCAGGGCCTCGGCCAGCTGCTGGTTGCGGGCGTTCCGCTTGTCCTGCAGGATCCGCAGGCCCGTCTCGGTGAGGGAGAGCACGACTCGGCGCCCGTCCCCTGGGTCCGGGTGCCGGGCCACCAGGCCGCGGGCCTCGAGCCCGGCCAGGGTGGCGCCCATCGACTGCGGGCTGATCTGCTCCAGCTTGGCCAGCGCGCTCGACGTGGTCGGCCCGCCCCGGTTCAGCCGGGTCAGGGCCGCGTTCTCGGGCAGGGTGAGCTCGCCCGGCTGCTGCTGGCGCATCCGCCGCAGCAGCAGCCCGATGCTCTCCCGCAGCGCGGCCGCGATATCGCTGGTGTCCGGCTCCGCTCTCATATGCTAAGCCTAGCCTTATAAGCTTCTCCTTAGCAAATTGAAGGCTGGTGGGTGTGCGTCCCAGCCCGGACGCGGGCAGACTGCGGGGATGGCTGACGCGACGGTCCGGCGAGTGGACTTCGGGTACTTCATCCGGCCGGCCGAGGAGACCGGGACCGGGGCGCCCAGGGTGGAGCCGTGCCTGGGCTACCTGGTCCGGCACCCGGACGGGGTGGTGCTGCTCGACACCGGGATGGGCGCGCACCCGGACGTGGACGCGCACTACCGGCCGCGGCGGCGCGACCTGGACACGGCGCTGGCGGGGGCGGGGGCCGCCCTCGGCGACGTCGGGCTCGTGGTCAACTGCCACCTGCACTTCGACCACTGCGGCGGGAATCCGGCCCTGGCCGGGCGGCCGGTGTTCACCCAGCGCACGGAGCTGGACGCGGCCAAGTCGGCCAGCTACACGCTGCCGGAGCTGGTGGACGCGCCGGGGCTGCGGTACGAGCTACTGGACGGTGAGGCCGAGATCTTGCCCGGCGTGTACGTCGTCCCGACCCCGGGGCACACCGCCGGGCACCAGTCCCTGGTCGTGCGGCGCCCGGACGGGACCGTGATCGTGGCTGGCCAGGCCCACGACACCGCCACCGCCTACAGTGCCGACGCGCTGGCCTGGCGAGCACACCGGGACGGGCACGCGCGCGGGGTGCCGGCGCCGCCGGGGTGGCTGGGCCGGCTGATGGTGTTCGACCCGGCCCGGGTGCTGTTCGCGCACGATCACGCGGTCTGGGAGCCCTGACCCGCTCCGTCCGGGACGCACGGCGCTTGGGTGTAGCCCGGCTGGAAGCCGCGGAACTGAGGCGCGGGCGGGGCCGGGACCCGGCGCGGCAGCGGCGCGGGTCCGTGGCCAGCCTGCCGCAGCGACCGGGCGGGCCGGGCCGGCAGGCCTGCGGCCGTTTGGGCCGATGGGGCCAGCTGGGACGGTGGGGACGGTGGTGCTGATGGGGCCGCAGGGGCTGGGGGGGCCGAGGGGGTGGTCGGCTGGGCCGCAGGGGCGGCGGGCTGGGCCGCAGGGGCGGCGGAGGCCAAGGCAGATGATTCGCCTGGAGGGGCGGGCTGAGCTGGGGAGCCGGCCTGGGGTGAAGCGGCGGCCGGGGGTGAGACGGCCTGGGCTGAGGGGCCCTGGCTGGGCAGCGGCCCGGCGAACAGGACCTGGGGCACGCGGTCCAGGTTGACGCCGAAGTGGCCGCGGTAGGCGGCCAGGATGGCTTCGTCGGTGGGCAGACGTTCCTCGTGCCGGGTGCCGTCGGCGGTGGTGATCAGGGTGTCGCCGCTGAGGGTGATCCGGCCGGTCTCGGTGAGCCGGGAGCAGATCGTGCTGTGGGTGAAGTGCGACTCGGGCGAGGACTGCTGCCACCAGCAGGTCGGGCCGAAGTCGGACTGGGAACGCACCCGGCGTTCGATGCGGTACTGGGGCTTGCCGTCGCGCAGCACGTCGACATCGCCGTCGTCGGTGTCGACCAGGAGGAACTGGCCGCTGGGATCATCCTGGTCGTGACGGCTGTCGAACAGCAGCGGGTACACGCTGTTGCTGCCGAAGCCGACGTCGACCAGCCAGGGGCCGGCGCCGTCGGTGGTGCGGACGATCAGGGCCATGTGGTCGAGCGGGACGCCGAGCTGGCCGTCGCCGTAGACCCGGGCCGCGACCCGGCTAACCTGGCAGTCGAAGCTCTGCAGGAGCAGGGCGAACGCCCCGTTGAGCTCGTAGCAGATCCCGCCTCGGGCCCGGTATACGATCTTGTCGATCAGGTCCAGGGCGGCCAGGGAGATCGGCTCGTCCAGGTGCATGCTCAGGTTCTCGAACGGCACCGTCAGCTGGTGGGCCCGGTGCAGGACGTGCAGGGTCACCGTATCGGCGGTCAGCGGCCGCGGCACCGCGATGCGCTCCAGATACGCGCTCCACACCGTCTCGTCCATGAGTCCCCTCCCAGCGGCCGCGTGGCGTCGGACGCGGCCGTCAATACTGATCATGGCAGGGATATGCGTTTGTGCTTGTTATATACGGTTATCCAGTGGACGAAACGGATTGGGAACGTCGGATTGCGACGGCTTGGGCCGCCCAGCCTGACCTCAGCGAGACCGATTTCCTGGCGCTGATCGAGCAGCTGGCCGGGGAGCTTCCGCCCGGTGACCCCAGCGGGCTGTTCGAGCGGGCCTCGTCGCTGGACGCGACCGATCACCCGGACATGGCCATCCCCCTGTACGAGCAGGCCCTGGCCCAGGGGTTGCCGGAGGGCCGCCGCCGTCAGGCGGTCATCCAGCTGGCCAGCTCGCTGCGGGTCACCGGGCAGGCCGAGCAGAGCGCGGCCCGGCTGGCGGCCGAGCTCAACGCGACCTCGGACGAGCTGGACGACGCGGTGGTGGCGTTCCTGGCCCTGGCCCTGGCCGACACGGGCCGGGAGCGGGAGGCGGTGTCGGCGGCACTGGCCGCGCTCGCGCCGCACCTGCCGCGCTACCAGATCTCGGTGGCCAACTACGCCCGGCTGCTGGCCGAGCCGGAAAAGCCCATCGGGTCCCCGGGCTGACCCGGGAACCCGCGATGAGCTGACGTATCACCCGGGGCCGATCAGATCGACGGGGACAGCGAGAAATAATGATCGGCGGCCGTTGGCCACGCGGTGTCATAATGCGAGCGTGACCTCGGACGACAGCCCCGGCATGACCGCACCCGGCAATTCTGGCCTAGCGCTGCGGCCGCTGACCGAGGCCGACCTGCCCCTGGTCGCCCGGTGGCTGGCCCAGCCGCACGTGGCGCAGTGGTGGCAGGGTCCGGCCGACCTGGAGACGGCGCAGGCGCAGTACCGGCCGTGCCTCACCGGCGCCGACCCCACCGAAGTGTTCGTGATCGAGGTGGCGGGCCGGGCCGCCGGCCTCATCCAGCAGTACCTGGTGGCCGACGAGCCGGAGTGGGCCCACGCGGTCGAGGCGACCGGGGCGGTCACCGGGAACGCGGCCGGGATCGACTACCTGATCGGCGAGGCCGCGCTCACCGGCCGCGGCCACGGCACCGCGGCGATCAGCGCGATCACGGCACGGGCGTTCGGCCGGTACCCGGACGCGGATGTGGTGGTGGCCGCGCCCCAGCAGGCCAACACGGCGTCCTGGCGGGCCCTGGAACGGGCCGGATACCAGCGCTGGTGGGGCGGGCAGCTCGACTCGGACGACCCCGGCGACGCCGGCCCGGCCTACCTCTACGGCATCCGCCGTCCGGCCTGAAGCCCGGGCCCCGGACCGGGGCCAGGCCTCGACCCAGTCGTGGCGTTTGCCCGCTTTGACCCCCCATTTGGTAGAGTCCCCATGCCAGCAGGGCGCTGACGGCGACGGCCGGAGGTCTGATGAGCAGTGGCGGAACGCCCGACGATGCTCCAGATCTTGGTCTCTCGGCTCGGGAGGCCGAGATCATGTCCCTGATCGCTGGCGGCCACACCAACGGTGAGATCGCCACCCGGCTGTTCCTGGCCGAGAAGACGGTGAAGAACCACGTGAACCGGATCTACTCCAAGCTCGGGGTGGGCTCGCGGGACACGGCCATCGCGCAGTGGCTGGGGCACGTGGAAAAGGTCAGCGGCTGACCCACCGCCCAGTCTCCGCCTGGCATGCCTGTGTCCAGCGAATATGCTGGGCTGGACAGCTATGATCCAGCCCGCTTTCAGGTTTCCTTCAGGCTGATGATTGACACTATGGAGCATGGATATGGTGACCACCGATGAAGGGCAGCGGACGGACACCCGGTTGCTCGTTGTCGAGGATGAGCCGAACATCCTTGAGCTGCTGTCGGCCAGCCTGCGGTACGCGGGCTTCGACGTGGTCACCGCGGCCGCGGGCACCGAGGCCGTGCAGGCCGCCCAGCGGCACCGTCCGGACCTGATCGTGCTCGACGTCATGCTGCCGGACATGGACGGCTTCGACGTCGTCCGCCGGCTGCGCAGCGGCGGGGCCCGGGTCCCGGTGGTCTTCCTGACCGCGCGTGACGCCACCGAGGACAAGATCCGCGGGCTGACCCTGGGCGGCGACGACTACGTGACCAAGCCGTTCAGCCTGGAATAGGTCATCGCCCGGATCCGCGCCGTGCTCCGGCGCACCGGCGGCGAGGGGACCGAGCCGACCCCGCGGCTGACCTTCGCCGACCTGGAGCTGGACGAGGAGAGCCACGAGGTGTGGCGGGCCGGCCAGCAGATCCAGCTCTCCCCCACCGAGTTCAAGCTGCTCCGTTACTTCATGAGCAACGCCAACCGGGTGCTGTCCAAGATGCAGATCCTGGACCACGTGTGGGACTACGACTTCCGTGGCGACACCGGGATTGTAGAGTCCTACGTGTCCGTGCTGCGACGCAAGATCGACACGGTCGAGCCACGGCTCATCCACACCCTGCGCGGGGTGGGGTACGTGCTCAGGCTGCCGTCCTCGTAGGTCCCCCAGCTCATGGCTTCAAACGCGCTGACGCGGCTGTCGCAGCGGACGCCGCTGCGCGTCAAGCTGATCACGGCGCTACTGGCCCTGGTCGCCCTGGCCCTGGCCATCATCAGCTTCACCAGCACCGCCGTCTTTCAGGGGTATCTGCAGCATCAGGCCGACCTCCAGCTCCAAGGCCTAATGACCACCTCCCAGAACCGGCTGGCCAACTTCACCAGCGGCAACAACCTCGGCGCGGGCGGCGGCAACAATCCCTACCTGTCCATCCCCGGTTATGTGGTCGAGCTGCTGGACCCACACGGGAACCGTCTGGGCAACTTCGGCACCATGGGGCAGCTGACCGGCTCACCACCGGACGTCCCAACCAGCACGGCCTGGCTGAACGCGCACGACAACAAGCCGATGACCGTGCAGGCGCAGCGCGGCAACGACAGCTGGCGGATCCTGATTGCCCAGATCCCGAACGTGCCGGTCTCGATCTCGCAGGGGGTCGACAGCCATGTCACCGAGGTGGAAACGGTCACGCTGGTCGTGGGCCAGCAGATCGGTGACATCGACCGGCCCATCGGCTACCTGGGCTGGCTGGACCTGGTGGTCAGCCTGGCCATCATGGTCGGGCTGGGTGTGGTCAGCGTGGCCGTGGTGCGGACCAACCTGCGGCCGCTTGACGACATCGAGGAGACCGCGCAGGACATCGCGGCCGGGCACCTGGACCGCCGGGTGCCGGACCGGGACCCCCGCACCGAGGTCGGGCGGCTCGGCCAGTCGATCAACACGATGCTGGCCCAGATCGAGACGGCGTTCCACGCCCAGCGGGAGTCCGAAGAGAACGCGGTCGAGTCCGAGGAGCGGATGCGGCGGTTCATCGCGGACGCCAGCCACGAGCTGCGCACGCCGCTGACCGCGATCAGGGGTTTCGCCGAGTACTACCGCCAGCGCGGCGGGGCCGAGGGCAACGGCGGCAGCCTGCCCGCCGAGGACCTGGACCGGATCATGCAGCGGGTCGAGGCCGAGGCGTCCCGGATGGGCATCCTGGTGGAGGACCTGCTGCTGCTGGCCCGGCTGGACCAGCAGCGCCCGATCGAGCACCGGCCGGTCGACCTGCTGGTGCTGGCGG
>DASXMW010000013.1:0-12544 GCA_036495425.1 Streptosporangiaceae bacterium
ACCGCGAGCAGCACCAGCGGCGAGAACAGCAGGTGCAGGACGGCGGTGAGAACGATGACGGCCACGATGGCCAGGGCGATGAAGGCGACGATGGCGAACATTGAACTGATCCCCGTTTCGAGTTTGTGTAGCGGGCTTACCTCTTCAGAATGCCGTCCCGCCCGCCCGGCGTCGATGGGGATTACCCCCCATTCGACCCCCAGCCGGGCCGCCCGATCCCCCTGGCCCGTGAGGGCCAGCCGCAGCCAGCTCAGCAGCTGGCCGAAGTCCTGATCCAGAGCGGCCGGGCGGACCGGGCCGATGAGCGAGGCCCCCGGCCTTCGTTCAACTGGTGACAAGGTCATTTCCAGGACGTAGGGGAGACGCGATGAGCACGGTGATCACACACGCGGTGGTGTCGGCGGACGGCTTCATCGCCGATGGCAACGACGAGGTCGGCCCGCTGTTCGACTGGTACTTCAACGGCGACGTCCCGATCGGAGGCAGCCAGGGCATGAAGGTCTCGCGGGCCTCGGGCGAGTACGTCAACAACATGTGGGCCAGCATCGGCGTGGTGGTGATGGGGCGCCACATGTTCGACATCACCAACGGCTGGGAGGCGTCGCCGCCCGCCGGTGACCACGTGGTCGTGGTCTCGCACCGGCCCCGGCCCGGGGACTGGCACCCGGAGGCCTCGCACTATCACTTCGCCGGCGACGTGGCCCAGGCCATCACCAGGGCCCGGGAGCTGGCCGGCGACCGCGTGGTGGCCGTGTGCGCGGGCGACGTCGGCGGGCAAGCCCTGGCCCTCGGGCTGGTGGACGAGGTGGCCATGGACGTCGTGCCGGTGGTGTTCGGCTCGGGCAAGCGCTACTTCGGCCCGGTCGACGGCCAGCACCTGCTCGAGGACCCGGCCACGGTGATCCAGGGCGACCGGGTCCTGCACCTGCGCTACCCGGTCAGGCAGCCCGGCTGAGCCCACGGGTTCCGTAAGCTGCCACGATGGGGCTCCCGGGCGCGCAACTCTCGGTCGCGCAACTCGCTGCCCTGCTGCCCGGCACCGAGCCGCGCCTGGCCGGGGTCCGGCTGGTCGCGCTGGACGGCCGGTCCGGGTCGGGCAAGACCCGGCTGGCCGGGCAGCTGGCCGCGCCGCTGGGCGCCCCGGTGCTCCACATGGAGGACCTCTATCCGGGCTGGGACGGGCTGGCCGGCACCGCCACCGTGCTGGCCGACTGGGTGACCGGCCCGCTGGGCCGGGGGCAGCCGGCCCGCTGGCGCCGGTTCGACTGGACGGCCATGAGCTACGCCGGGTGGCACACCACCGGGCCGGCCGACGTGATCATCCTGGAGGGCTGCGGCAGCATCCGGGCCGGGCTGGCCGCGACCTACGCGGCCCGGATCTGGGTCGAAGCCCCGGCCGCCGCCCGCCACCAACGCCTGCGGGCCCGGCCGGACTGGGCCGCCTACGAGCCGCACGCCGAGCAGTGGGCGGCGGCCGAGGACCGGCTCTACCGGGCCGAGCAGACCCGGCAGAGCTGCGAGTTCATCATCGAGAACCCGGCCGCCGACGGCGCGGTCACGGCCCGGCGGCGGCCTTCGGCTGCACGGTGAAGCCCAGGGCGCCGAGCACCTTGACCGCGCCGCTGCGCCCGCCTTCGAAGTCACCGGGGGCCAGGCGCTGGCCGGTGGCGAGTTCGTAGGCGGTGCCGAGAATGGCCTTGGGCGGATAACGGCGGCCGTCCCAGACCAGATCATAGGTGGTGGTCGGGCCGAAGCCGTGCGCGGAAAAGAACCCGTCCGGCCCGAGCCGGTCGTATTCGGTGAGCGCGCGCACCACGTCTTCGTGGCTCACCGGTTCCCAGGCGACCATTCTGATGTCCTTTCCGGAAAGGGGCGGCCGGGGCCGCTCAGACCAGGTGCTCGCCGCCGTCGACGGGCAGGGAGACGCCGGTGAGGAAGCCGTTGGTCAGGGCGGCCAGGGCGGCGGCCGCGACGTCCTCGGCGGTGCCGATGCGCCGGGCCGGGTTGGCCGCGGACCGGGCCGCGAACAGCGCGGCCTTGCGCTCGGCGCCGAGCGCGTCGTAGGCGCCGGTGTCGATGGTGCCGGGGGCGAGGGCGTTGACCCGGATCGGGGCCAGCTCGACGGCCAGCCCGGCCACGACCGCGTCCACGGCCGCGTTGGTGGCCGCCACGGCCAGCATCCCCGGGGCCGGCTTGAGCGCGGTCGCCCCCGACATGAACAGGAACGACCCGTCCGGCGGCAGCCGGCCGGCCAGGTGCTTGGCCAGCAGGATCGGCCCGATGACCTTGGTGCTGAGCGAGGCACTGACCAGCGGGCCGGTCAGGTCGGCGTAGCCGCCGCGGGCGCGGGCGGACGCGGTCGCGACCACGTGGTCCAGGCCGGGCAGCCGGCCGGCCAGCGTGGCGATCGAGGCCTCGTCGGTCACGTCGACCTGCTCGGTGCCGACATCCAGGCCGCGGTAGGCGGCGGCCAGGTCGTCCGGGTGCCGCCCGGCCACGATGACCCGGCCACCCGCCTCACCCACGGCCAGCGCGATGGCGCGGGCGATGCCGCCGCCCCGGCCGATCACCAGCACGGTCCGGTCCTTGAGGGAAGGCATCGGTTCGCTCTTTTCCGCCGTTACTCCAATGGACTCAAGCCAGCTTGACACTGAATTCCGGGCCGGACCAGAGGCCGCTACCTTCGATTAAATAATGGTCTTTATAAAACCCATTTATATCGAAGGTAGCGTGTTTCACCAGCCGGGCCGGGCCGGAGGATCATTCGGTGCGCAGGACCAGGCCGGTCCGGGACCGGGCCGCGGCCACGGCGCGCCGAAGACCAGCCAGACCGCGCCCATGACCCCTCCCTGGCAGCAGTCTCCCCGCCGGGACGACTCCGGCGAAGGGGGCCAGCCTGCGAGCACCGGGTGTGGTAGCACCACCGGCCCGGCCGGGCTTCCGGCGGCCCGGGTCCGGCGGCCCGAGTCCGGCTAGGGGTGGGCGGCCCAGTGGCGGCGCAGGGCCGCGGCCAGCTCGGCGGCCCGCTCGTCCGGGAAGAACAGGCGACCGCCGTCGATCTCGACCACCTCGCTCGCCCCGGGGATGGCATCGCGCAGCCAGTAGGCCCACTTGCGGTCGAAGAACCGGTCGGCCGTGCCCCACACGATCAGGGTCGGCACCTGCAGTTGGCGCAGGGCCGGCTCGGCCGCCAGCAGGTCGCGGCGGTGCAGCCCGGCCATCAGGCGCTGAAACTGGCGGGCCCGCTCCGGGGTGCCCAGCACCGGGTCGAGCATGGCCCGGGCCACGTCCACCGGCAGCCGGGTCACGTCCTCGTAGCCGGTCCCGAAGAAACGCTGGCGGCCGCGAGCCGGGTCGCGGGTCAGGCGGCCGCCCAGCCGCCACAGCGGCAGGCCCAGGCGGATCAGCAGGTCGGCGAGCCGCAGCCCCGGGGGCGGCATGTTGGTGTGGGCCTCGCAGTTGGTCAGGGTGAACGTGTGCAGCCGCTCGGGGTGGGTGGCCGCGAACACCTGGGACACCGCGCCGCCGGTGTCGTTGGCGACCAGGTCGACGCCGGCCAGGCCGAGGGCGTCGCAGCAGTCCTCGACGAAGCGGGCCAGGCCGGGCAGGGAAAAGTCCTGGTCGGGGGCGGCCGGGGTGTCGCCGTGCAGCGGCAGGTCCAGGGCGACGCACCGGCGCTGGCCGTCCAGTTCGGCGATGACGTTCCGCCACAGGTAGCTGCTGGTGCCCACGCCGTGGACCAGCAGGACCGGGCGGCCGGGGCCGCCGGTGTCGATGTAGCTGGCCGGACCGGACCGGGTGCGGACCTGACCGCGATGTTTGTCCAGGCGTTCCACGTCACTGATCATGGGTTTCTCCCTTCCAGGGTGGCCGGGTGGATAGGGTTGCCCTAAAGACCGACCGTCGGTACAACTCTCATAGACCGACTGTCGGTCTGTCAAATGGTTTCAGGGTTCCGAGGGCTTGAGGGCTTGAGGGCTTGAGGCTTTGAGCGCGGACACGACCAGGACCGGGAGTGGATGAACAGGAACATCGAGCGGGGCCAGGCCACCAGGACCCAGCTGATCGAGGTCGCGACCGGGCTGTTCGCCACCCGGGGCTACGAGGGCACCTCGATCGAGGCGGTGCTGGCCGAGTCGGGCGCCAGCCGCGGCTCGCTCTACCACCACTTCGCGGGCAAGGACGCGCTGTTCCTGGCCGTCCTGGAGGACGTCGGCACCTCGGTCTCGGCCCAGGTGACCGCGGCCATACAGGACGCCGGCGACCCGGTCACCGAGCTGCGGGCCGGCCTGCTGGCCTGGATCCGGCTGGCCGGTGACCCGGTCATCCGCCAGGTCATGCTGATCGACGCGCCGATCGTGCTCGGCTGGGAGCGCTGGCGGGAGCTGGACGAGCAGGGCCCCCTGGGCTTCATCCGGGCCGCCCTGGCCTACGCCGCCGGCCAGGGCCGCATCGACCCGGCTCAGGTCGACACGTTCGCCCACATCGTGCTGGCCGCCGCCAACGAGGTCACGATGATGGTCGCCCGCGCCGAGGACCCGGCCACCGCCCTCGGCGCCGAGGAGAGCGCCTTCAACGGTTTCCTGGACCGGATGCTCGGCACCGCCCCCGCGTAAACGGCCAGACCGCCGGACACCGGGTCATGCGGGCGGATACCGTGATAATCCACTTGGGCGTCACCGAGCGTAATTTAATGTTCAACCGCGCTGAAGTGGCCGAAAGCGGGTAGGCGCGCGCAGACATGTCATTCCTCAGGGCACTTCAGACCTCCCCTCGTTACCGGCTGGACGGCAAGATCGCCGCCGGTGGCTACGGCGAGGTCTGGCGCGCCACCGACGTCCTGCTCGGCCGGCCGGTCGCGGTCAAACAGCTGCCACCGGACCGGGCCCGGAGCGAACAGACGCTGATCCGGTTCCGGGCCGAAGCCCAGCGGGCCGGGTCGCTGGGCCACCAGAACATCACCCGCGTCTACGACTACGTGGAGCCGGCCCCACCCGATCCGCCGTTCCTGGTCATGGAGCTGGTCGACGGGCCTTCGGCCGCGGAGGTGCTGGCCTGCGGCGCGCTGCACCCGGCCCAGGCCATGAGCGTCGTGGCCGAGGCCGCGGCCGGCCTGCAGGCCGCGCACGAGGCCGGGTTCGTGCACCGGGACATCAAGCCGGCCAACCTGCTGCTGACCGCGGCCGGCCAGGTCAAGGTGACCGACTTCGGCGTCTCCTACGCGATCAATTCCATGCCGATGACCAGCAGCAACACCCTGCTGGGCACTCCCGGCTACGTGGCCCCGGAGCGGCTCACCGGGGGCGGGGTGACCGCGGCCGCCGACCTGTACGCGCTCGGGATCGTGGCCTGGGAGTGCCTGACCGGCCGCCCGCCGTTCCGCGGCACGCCGATCGAGGTCGTGGTCGCGCACCGCGACCAGCCGCTGCCGTCCCTGCCCGCTTCGGTGCCCGCCGAGGTGTCCGCGCTGGTCACCGGGCTCACCGCGAAGGATCCGGCCCGCCGTCCGGCCAGCGCCGGTGAGGTGGCCCGCCGGGCCGCCGCCGTGCGCGACCGGCTGGCCCGGGAGTCCGGGGTTTCCGCCAATCCCCTGGCCGGGCCGTGGTCCCGGGCCGGGCAGGGTCCGTCCGGCCCGGTCGGGGTCGGCACGATTCCCAGCAATGAGGTCGACCTGTTCAAGCGGGCGTTCGACCGCCCACTGCCGCCCGTTGAGCCGCCGGAGCCGCCGCCTGGCCTGCCGGAGCCGCCGCCGGAGCCATCCGAGCCGTCGAGGCCGCCGCGGGTGCGGCGCCGGGCCGGGTGGCCGAGGCTCGCGGTGGGCGCGGTCGCCGTGGCGGCGGTCGCCGCCGGGCTGATCGTGACCCAGCTGACCGGAGCTGGGACGTCTGGGCCCCGGTCGCCCGGCTCGGCCGGTCACCGTTCTCCGGGCGTAGCCACCGCCCAGCCCGGCGCCGGGCTGCGCACCGGCCCGTCCCCGGCCCGGCGGCCGCCGGCCCGCGCCGCGGGCGCCCCCATCGTGAGCGCCCCCGTCGTGAGCGCCCCCGTCGTGAGCGCCGCTCCCGGCACCAGCCGTCCCGCCGTCGCCGCGAGCAGCCCGCCCGCCGTCACCGGCGGCGGCCCGGTCACCACCAGCGCCAGCCCGGGCCCCAGCCCGACGCCCAGCCCCGGGAACGGAAACGGGAAGGCCAAGGGCAAGGCGAAGGGAAAGGGGAACGGGCACGGCAACGGCAACGGGCAGGGCAACGGCTGATGGCCGGCTCAGCCCCGGCCGTCCGGGAGCAGCCCGGTCGGCCGGACAACGGCGGTTCCCGACCGGGAGGATGTCGGTTGTGACTCTTTGGATGGTGCGCGCCGGCCGGCACGGAGAAGGCGAGAACGACGCGCTGAACGACCAGGTCGTCGGGATCGGGTGGCCGGAACTCGGCGACCTCGCCGAGGTCGGGTCGGCCGAGAACATCCGCCTGCGGCTGGACCAGGCCCATCCCGACGCCAGGCCATCGACCCTGGCCAACTGGGGTGGCCAGATCGACGCCTTCCGCTTCCGTGTTCAGGTCGGCGACCTGGTGGCGCTGCCCTTGAAGTCAGCGCCGGCGGTCGCGTTCGGCCGTATCGTCGGCGGCTACCGGTACGCCCCCGAGGCCGTGGATGCGATCCGGCACCAGCGCCAGGTCGAATGGATCACGGACGGCATCCCGCGCGACCAGATCGACCGGGACCTGCTGTACTCGCTGGGCGCGTTTCTGACCGTGTACCAGATCAGCCGTAACGACGCGGAGCTCCGCATCCAGGCCCTGCTGGACGCCACGACGCGCGCGACCCCGGAGGGGCCGGACTTCACCCCGCCGTCCACCGTGGCCGAGCCCGACGATTTCACCGACACCGCCATCGACCTGAACGAGGTCGGACGCGACCAGATCCGGCGCCGGATCGCCGAGCAGTTCAAGGGCCACGACCTGGCCCGCCTGATCGGCGCGCTGCTGCGAGCCGAGGGTTTCAGCTGTGATGTCTCTCCGCCCGGGCCGGACGGTGGCGTCGACATCCTGGCCGGGCAGGGCGCCCTGGGCTTCGACGGCGCCACCCTGGCGGTTCAGGTCGAGCCGGGAGCGACGATCGTGGACGCGCCGACGCTGCACGAGCTGAAGGGTGAGATGGGCAACTTCGGCGCCAGGCAGGGTCTGTTCGTGAGCTGGGGCGGCTTCACCAAGGTCGCCCGTCAGGAGGCCCGCCGCATCTTCTTCGAGATCCGGCTCTGGGACTCCGATGACGTGATCGACAAATTGGAGGAGGTCTACGACCGCCTGCCCGCCGACGTGCAGGCGGAGCTACCGCTCCAGCGCGTGTGGGCCCTCCTGCCCGACGATGATTAGGACAGGCCGACGCTGATCGCGTGCAGGATCAGCCCGACGAGGGCGCCGACCACGGTGCCGTTGATGCGGATGAACTGCAGGTCCCGGCCCAGCAGCAGCTCCAGCTGGCTGGAGGTCTCGCGGGCGTCCCAGCGCTCGATGGTGCCGGTGACCAGGCCGGCCAGCTCGTCGTGGTACTGCTCGGCGACGGCGCGGGCACCCGACTCCATCATGCGCTCCAGCCCGTCGGACAGCCGCTGGTCCGAGGCCAGGCGGTGGCCCGCCGCCATCAGCAGCCCGGTCAGCCGGCGGCGCAGCTCGGAGTCGGGGTCGGCCGCCTGGGCCCGCAGCAGCTCCTTGGCCCGCTGCCACAGCGTCGATGACCAGTCCCGCAGCGCGGCGCTGCCGAGCACGTCCTGCTTGAGCTGCTCGCCCCGGGCCCGCAGGCCCGGGTCGGTCTCCAGCCGGTCCGGCAGCCCGGCCAGCCAGGTCTCGAACTGGAGCCGGGTCGAATCTCCGGGGTCGGCCGCCATGGCCGCCAGCCGGTCGCGCAGCCGGTGGTACAGCCGGTCGAACACCCGCCGGTAGGCGAGGTCGGGGATCCAGCGCGGCGCCTCGGCCTCGAACGTGTCGCGCAGCTCGGTGTAGTGCCGTTCCAGGTAACCGTCGGCCACCGCCAGCAGCTCGTTGAACAGTTCGGCGCCGTGGCCGCCCGCGATGACCACCCGCAGCACCCGGCCGGCCAGCGGCGCGACTTCGACGGAATCGACGACCCGGGTCAGCTCGGCGGTCAGCACGCGCTGGACGTCCTCGTCGCGCAGGGCCTCGGCCACGGTCACCACCACGTCGGCGGCGCGCCCGGCGAACCGGGCCGCCGAGTCCGGACCGGACAGCCAGGTCGCCAGCCGGGGCACCAGGCCCGCGGCCCGGATCCGCTCGGCCAGCACGTCGGCCGACAGGAAGTTCTCCTGCACGAACTGGCCCAGGGTGGCCGCGAACTGGTCCTTGCGCTCCACGATCAGCGCGGTGTGCGGGATGGGCAGGCCCAGCGGGCGGCGGAACAGCGCGGTCACCGCGAACCAGTCGGCCACCCCGCCGACCATCGAAGCCTCGGCCCCGGCCTGCACGAACCCGAGCAGGGTGCCGTGGTGACCGAGCGCGGTCACCACCACGAACAGCACCGTCACCGCGCCCAGCAGGGCGGTGGCCCGGCGCCGGGCCGCGGCCAGGGCGCGGACTCGGTCCGCCGCCGACTCGGTCGCGGCCGTGGACACCGGGGCGGCGGGCGCCGCGGCAGCAGGTTCCATTCCGCACACGATATTGATCACCCGGCCCGGGCCGCCGGCCGGGCCGGGTGGGCCGCCGCGCCGGCCGGGCTGCCCCGGGTCGGCACGAAATGACGGTGGTGGCCGCTATCGTCGGCGCCATGGGGCACGGCACGACCCTCGACTTCGATCTCGCCACCCTGCGCCGGGCCATCGGCGGGGGCAGCTTCGTCCGGGGCACCGAATACGCCCGCCAGCAGGCGGTGCTGCATGTGGCGTGGGACCGGGACGGCTCCGCGCTGCGGGGCGCGGTCCAGGGTCAGGGCGGCCACGTCTACCGCACGGCCGCGTTCTTGACCCTGGCCCCGGGCCAGCCCGCCAAGTTCGACATGGGCGAGTGCAGTTGCCCGGTCGCGTTCAACTGCAAGCACGTGGTCGCGCTGGTCATGACCGCGGTCGGGTCGGGCACGATCGAGCCCCCGGCCCCGGCCCGGGCCACGGCCTGGGACCAGTCCCTGGACTCGCTGCTGGGCCCGGAAACCCCGTCCGGCCCGGGCCCCGGCACCCTGGCCATCGAGCTGACCCTGAGCGGCGGAGCCGGCCAGGTCAGCTGGGGTGGCCCGGTACCGCTGGGCCTCACCGCCCGGCTGGTGCGGCCGGGCCGCAACGGCTGGGTGGCCGGCGACCTGAGCTGGGCCCGGCTGGACAGCCTGCGCCGCGGCTCGGCCCACAGCGACCAGCAGCTGCGCCTGCTGCGCGAGCTGTACGCGCTCTACCAGGCGTCCAGTGACCAGAGCCCGCCGCACGGCTACGTGTGGGGCCAGGACCGGACCATCGAGTTCTCGGCCATCGGCTCCCGCCAGCTCTGGCCGCTGCTGGACGAGGCCCGCGCGGCCGGCCTGGCCCTGGTCCAGCCCGGCCCGGCCGGCGAGCTGCCCGCCTGCGACGAAGCCGAATTCTGCCTGGACGTGACCCGTGACGCCGACGGCGGCCTGCACATCGTGCCGGTGGTGCGCGTGACCGGCCGGGACCCGGCGGTACCGGTGGTGTTCATCGGCGCCGACGGGCACGGCGCGGTGGTCGTGGACCGGGACCAGCCCCGGGACGGCGACCCCGGGCAGTGGCCGTTCCGGCTGGCCCGCCTGGCCCGGGCCGTGCCGGCCGCGCTGCAGCGGATGGCGCTCCAGGGCAGCCCGCTCCAGGTGCCCGCGGCCGACGAGCCGCGGTTCCAGCGCCAGTACTACCCGCGGCTGCGGCAGGCCGCCACCCTGGTCAGCTCGGATGGCTCGGTCAGCCTGCCCGAGGTCAGCGGGCCCGAGCTGGTGCTGTCGGCCCGGTACGGCGACGGGCACGAGCTCGACCTGAGCTGGACCTGGGAGTACCGGGTGGGGGACGCCGAGCTGCGGGCGCCGGTGTCGCCGGATCCGCGGCCCGGCGGCTACCCGCGCGAGGCCGGGTCCGAGGACACCGGCTTCCGGGACCGGGCCGCCGAACGGGGCCGGCTCGACCGCCTGGACGCCCTGGGGCTGCCGCTGCGCGAGTACGGGCTGCTCCGGCCGGGCCGCGCCACGGCCCGGCCGGGCGCCCCGGCCCGCTCGCTGGCCGAGAGCCTGCTGCCGAACACCCGGCTGACCGGCATGGCCACCATGCGGTTCACCACCGGGCTGCTGCCCCGGCTGATGGAGCAGCCCGGGCTGACCGTCGAGGTCAGCGGGGAGCCCGCCGACTACCGGGAAGCGGACGAGTCGCTGCACATCGCGGTCTCCACCACCGAGGTGCCGGGGGACAACGACTGGTTCGACCTCGGCGTGACCATCACCGTCGAAGGGCACGAGGTCCCGTTCCTGGACGTGTTCCTGGCCCTCAGCCGGGGCGACACCCAGCTGCTGCTGCCGGACGGGGCCTACTTCACCCTGGACCAGCCCGAACTGCGGGCGCTGGCCCGGCTGATCGACGAGGCCCGGTCGCTGCAGGAGCTGCCCCCGGACCAGCTGCGCATCAGCCGGTACCAGGCCGGGTTCTGGGACGAGCTGGCCACCCTGGGCGTGGTGGCCCAGCAGGCCGCGTCGTGGCGGGAGCAGGTGGACGGCCTGCTGTCGGCCAGCGTTCCCGATCCGGCCCCGGTCCCGGGCGGCCTGCGGGCCGAGCTGCGGCCGTACCAGCGGGACGGGTTCGGCTGGCTCACGTTCCTGTGGCAGCACCGGCTGGGCGGCATCCTGGCCGACGACATGGGCCTGGGCAAGACCCTGCAGTGCCTGGCCCTGATCAGCCACGCTCGCGAGCACGACCCGGCCGGCGGCCCGTTCCTGATCGTCGCCCCGACCAGCGTGGTGGCCAACTGGGTGCTGGAGGCGGCCAAGTTCACCCCGGACCTGGACGTGGTGCCGATCACGGCCACCACCCGGCGGCACGGTGTCGGTCTGGGCGAGCTGATCGAGGGGGCCGACGCGGTGGTGACCTCGTACACCCTGCTGCGCTCGGACTTCGCCGCCTACGCCGAGCTGACCTGGTCCGGTCTGCTGCTGGACGAGGCCCAGCACGCCAAGAACCGGCAGTCCAAGGTGTACCAGTGCGCCCGCCGGCTGGCCGCCCCGACCAAGATCGCGATCACCGGCACCCCGCTGGAGAACAACCTGATGGAGCTCTGGTCGCTGCTGTCGATCTCGGCCCCCGGGCTGTTCCCGAGCCCGGAGCGGTTCCGCGAGTACTACAGCAAGCCGGTCGAGCGGATGGGTGACCGCGAGCGGCTGACCCAGCTGCAGCAGCGGATCAGGCCGCTGGTCCTGCGCCGGGTCAAGGAGCAGGTCGCGGCCGAGTTGCCGGCCAAGCAGGAGCAGGTGCTGGAGGTCGACCTGCACCCGCAGCACCGCAAGGTCTACCAGACCCGGCTGCAGCGCGAACGGCACAAGGTGCTGGGCCTGATCAGCGACCTGAACTCCAACCGGATCGCGATCTTCCGCTCGCTGACCCTGCTCCGCCAGCTCAGCCTGCACGCCGGGCTGGTCGACGACGACTACGCCGAGCTGGCCTCGGCCAAGATCGACACGCTGCTGGAGCACCTGGGCGAGGTGCTGGCGGGCGGGCACCGGGCCCTGGTCTTCAGCCAGTTCACCGGCTTCCTGGGCAAGGTCCGGGAGCGGCTGGAGGCCGACGGCATCCCCTACTGCTACCTGGACGGCCGCACCCGGGACCGGCCCGCGGTCGTGGCCCGGTTCAAGGAGGGCGCCGCCCCGGTCTTCCTGATCAGCCTCAAGGCCGGCGGGTTCGGGCTCAACCTCACCGAGGCCGACTACTGCTTCCTGCTCGACCCCTGGTGGAACCCGGCCACCGAGGCCCAGGCGGTCGACCGGGCTCACCGGATCGGCCAGACCAGGAACGTGATGGTCTACCGGCTGGTGGCCCGGGACACCATCGAGGAGAAGGTGATGGCGCTGAAGGCCCGCAAGGCCCAGCTGTTCTCCGACGTGCTGGGCGACGCCACCACCTTCGGCGGCACCCTCAGCGACGACGACATCCGCGCCCTCCTGGACTGACCACGATGAGTTTCGCCGACCCCGGCCGTCTCCCCACCATGGCCGCCAACCCAGGAGGGAACCCATGACTCAGCTGCTGAGAGTGCAGAACTTCACCGTCTCCAGCGACGGCATCGGCGCTGGCGAGGACCAGACCCTGGAGCGGCCCTTCGGCCACGTCGACCCGCGGCAGCTCATGACCTGGACCACTGACACCGCCAGCTGGGTGTATCGCACCGAGCCCAACGGGAGCCGGGGACTGGACGACTACATCGTCCGTGACTATCCCCACAACATCGGCGCCGAGATCATGGGCCGCAACAAGTTCGGTCCGGTGCGCGGCCCCTGGCCCGACCACGAGTGGCGTGGCTGGTGGGGTGAGGACCCGCCGTTCCACACGCCGGTGTTCGTGCTGACCCAC
>DASXMW010000014.1:0-6598 GCA_036495425.1 Streptosporangiaceae bacterium
GAGGTAGTCGGGGTGGATCGCGAAGCTCTGCTCCAGCCGGGCGCCGTCGCGGATCAGCACGCAGCCGCATTCCATCGGCTGGTACAGCCACTTGTGCGGGTCGAGGGTCACCGAGTCGGCGCGCTCGATGCCGGACAACGCACGCCGTCCCTGGCTGGTGAGCGCGGCGAACCCGCCGTAGGCGGCGTCCACGTGCAGCCACAGGCCCTCGGCGGCACAGACGTCGGCCAGGTCGTCGAGCGGATCGACGGCGCCGGTGTTGGTCGAACCGGCGCTGGCGCAGAGCGCGAACGGGATGCGGCCCGCGGCCCGGTCGGCCCGGATGGCCGCCGCCACCGTGTCCGGCCGCAGCCGCCAGCGGTCGTCGGTGGGCAGGACCCGCACCTGCTCCGACCGCAGCCCCATGGCCCGGGCGGTCCGGGCCACCGAGGAGTGCGCCTGGTCGGACACGTACACCACCGAGGCCGGTGACGGGCCGCCGGCCGCGTCCCGGGCCACCAGCAGGGCGGTCAGGTTGGCCGCCGACCCGCCGGTGACCAGCACGCCCGCGGTGCCGGCGGGCAGGCCGAGCCAGCCGCGGAACCAGTCGATGACCTCCAGCTCGACCTGGGCCGCGCCCGCCGATTCCAGCCAGGCGCCGCAGTACAGGTTGGCCGCGGCCGCGGTCAGCTCGGCCAGCGCGGCCGGCCAGGTGGTGAAGCTCGGGATGAAGGCCAGGTAGCCGGGGTGATCGGTGCGGGCCGCGTGGGGCAGCACGTCCGAGAGCACGCGGCTCAGGACGTCGGCGTAGTCCGCGGGCTGTTCCGGCGGCGGGCCGTTCAGCCGCGCCCGCAGGTCGGCGCCCCGGCCGCGGCGCAGCACCGGATCGGCCTCGGGGTCGGCCAGCCGGGCCACCAGCGCGTCGACGGTGGCGTAACCGGCGCGCCGCATGGCCTCGGCGTCCATGGCCAGCGGATGGTCCACGGCGGTCTCCTGTCTGCCGGTGATGCCTGAACAGTCGTACTGGGCGGGTCGTGGCTACGGTTGGTCGCGAACGGCCGCGGGCCGGGTGGCCAGCCGGGTGTCGGCGATGTGCCGGGCCTGGTGCCCGGTCGGGGCGTGCCCGAGCACCGCGGTCAGGAAGTGGTCCCGGTCCAGCCGGTAGACGGTGGCGGGGGTGCGGGCCAGGACCGTCGCCGTGCGCGGGACGGCGTGCAGCAGCGCGATCTCCCCGACCCCCTCACCGCGGCCGAACCGCCCCAGTTGCTGCCCGTCCTGGACGGCGTCGAGCTCGCCCGCGGCGATCGCGTAGTAGGCGTCGCCCGGATCCCCCTGCCGGATCAGCACGTCCCCGGCGGACAGCGACACCGGTTCGAGCGCCGCGGCCAGGCCTTCCAGCGCGGGCGCGGGCAACTTGGCGAACAGCGGCAGCGAGCGCAGCAGGGCGATCTCGACCACCGGCACCGCGGTACCGCTGTCGAGCCGGACGAGAGCCCGGCCGCCCGCCACCGCGGCCAGCGGCAGCACGGCCGCGACGCCGAGCACGGCCAGCCGGCTCCCGCCCAGCTGAGACAGGGCGGGCACCAGCAGCGCGCCCACGGCCAGCCCGGCCATGACCAGGCCCTCCAGGACACCGAAGATCCGGCCGAGGAGCTGCGGCGGGACCGAACGCTGCAGCAGCGTGCGGGCGGCCACGTTGAGCAGGGCATGGCTGGCCCCGGCCACGGCCAGCAGGGCCACGGTTCCGGCCGTGCCCGGGCCGAACGCGACCATGGCCAGGGCAGCGCTGAAGGCCAGGGCGGCCACCATGATCGGCCGGCCCAGCCGGCGTCCGACCAGGACCGCGCTCCCGGTGGCGGCCAGCACCGCGCCCACGCCGAACCCGAAATTGAGATAACCGGCCCAGCCGGCCGGTCGCTTGAGCACGGCGAGGGCCAGGATGACGAACAGCACGTCCAGGGCTCCCACTACCACGGCGTCCGCGGTCAGCAGGGCCAGCATGAGCCGGAGCCGGGGCTGGCTCACCGCGAGCCGCAGCCCCGCGCCGACCTCGGCTGTCACCGCGTCCGGGTCCGGGTCCGGCTCCGCGCCCGGTGCCGACCGGGGCAGCCCGGCGGTCAGCAGCACCGCCACCAGGCCGAGACCGGCACACACGGCGAACACGCTGCCCACCCCGGCCAGCGAGATCAGCACGCCGGTCAGCAGGCCGGCCGCGGCCAGCCCAGCTGCGTCCAGCCCGCCCACGACCACGTTGGCCGCGGTCAGCTGATCGGGGGTGGTGGCGATCGACGGGATGAGGACCGACTGCGCCGGGCGGGTGGCCGTGACCGCGGTCGCCGCCACCACCGCGGCCGCGTAGGCGGCCAGCGGCGCGTGCGCCTCGACGGCCACGGCGGTCCCGGCCATGCCCACGGTCTGCAGCAGATAGCCCCCGGCCAGCAGGACCACCGGCGACCGCCGGTCGGCGAGACCGGCCGCGAGCGGGGCCACCACCGCGGCCGGCACCAACTGGGCCACCGCCACCAGCCCGGCCGTGGTGGCGCCGCCGCGCCCGTAGGCGTACACCAGCATGGCGATCCACACCGCGGCCTCGGTCAGGCCGAACATCACGTACGCGGCCAGCACCCGCACCAGCGTGCGGTTCCCGCCCAGGGACCGGAAGGCCTGCCGCCCGCCGCTCACCGGCCACCCCGCCGCGCCCGCAGATGCATGAGCCCATCGTGCGGCCCGACCGCCCGCTCCGGGCAGGGTGCTACCCGCCGGAACTTCGGTTGTGCCAGCCTCACCCGCCCGGGATGGCGGTCAAGGAGCCGGCGCCTACCGGCGGAACCGGGGCGGCATCACAGTTTGGTCAGTTTGGCGCACGGTAGCTTGACGCGCATCAGCCGGGAGCCGAAGTCGATGACCAGCGCGGTCTCGCCCTCCACGGTGACGACCCGGCCCAGGCCGTACCGGTCGTGAGTGACCTGGTCCTGCACCGCGTACTGCTCGGCGACAGGCTCGGGTTCGGTTCGCTCGAAGGGGCTCCCGATCACGAAGCGCCGGTTCCGCGCGGTCACCGGCGTCGGCCGCGGAACGTGGCCGAGAGCGCTGCCGCTCCGTGGCCGGCGGCCTGGACGGCCGGGGCGGCCGCCGGACGCGGGGCGGACGGTGCCGAGGGCTCAACCGGTGGTGCGGGGGCGCCGGAGATGGAACGCAGCAGAGCGGATCGCGGGGTTACCGTGGCCGCGCGCGGGGCGACCCGTGCCCTTCGCATGATGGCCCGGACCTCGCCGGCCTGAGCCGACGTTTGCAGGGTGACGACCGTACCGCCGGCGCCGGCGCGGGCGGTCCGTCCGGCCCGGTGCAGGTAGGCCTTGTGCTCGGCGGGTGAGTCGGCGTGGATGACCAGGTCGATGCCGTCGACGTGGATGCCGCGGGCGGCGATGTCGGTGGCGACCATGACCCGGGTCGCGCCGGCCGCGAATTCCGCGAGGTTGCGCTGGCGGCTGCTCTGAGTCAGGTCGCCGTGCAGTTCCCCCGCGGGTATGCCGGCCCGGGTCAGCTGGCGGGCGAGCTGATGGGCGCGTTGCTTGGTCCGGGTGAACACCAGCGACCGGCCGCGCCCGCCGGTCAGGGCGGCGACCACGCCGGTGCGGTCGGCGGGGGTGACGGTGAGCAGGTGGTGGACCATTGCCAGCGGCGCCTGGGTGGGACCGGCGTTGTGCCGGGCCGGGTCGTTCATGAAACGGCGGACGAGGACGTCGACGGCATGGTCGAGGGTGGCGGAGAACAGCATCCGCTGGCCACCGGGCGGGGTGGCCTCCAGCAGCTCGCGGACCGCGGGCAGGAACCCGAGATCGGCCATCTGGTCGGCCTCGTCCACGACGGTGATTTCCACGTCGCCGAGGTGACAGTGCCCCTGCCCGATCAGGTCGGCCAGGCGCCCGGGGCAGGCTATGACGATGTCAGCGCGGTTGCGCAGGGCCATCACCTGCGGATTTTGCGGGACGCCACCGAATATCACGGTCGTGGCCAGGCCGGCTGCGGACGCCAGCGGAGCGAGGACGGCCTGGACCTGGCTGGCCAGTTCACGGGTCGGCACGAGCACGAGACCGCGGGGGCGGCAGGCGCTGGTGAACCCGTCGGCCAGCCGGGCCGCGAGCGGGATGGCGAAGCCGAGGGTCTTGCCCGTTCCGGTCTGTCCCTGGCCGAGGATGTCACGTCCGGCCAGGGCGTCCGGCAGGGTGGCGGCCTGGATGGGGAAGGGCGTCACAATGCCGGACCTGGCCAGCGCCGTGACCAGCGCGGCGGGCACGCCCGCGGAGGCGAAGGTGACCGTGGACTCAGCCGCTTGGAGGCTGCCGCCGGAGCGGCCGCGCCGCGAGCGGGCCGGGTTTTCGTCGGGCAGGGCAAGCATAAGGTCCCTCCTGAGGTCGGATGGCCGCAAGCGTCGTTCGGGCAGAATGCCGCACTGAAGCTGGCTGGCCACGCAGGAGGTGGTGTCCCCGGCCGTGCGGTGGCCGGGGACACCAGCCGACGATCAGGCTCAGAGCGGCCTAACGTGCTCGGCCTGCGGGCCCTTGGGACCCTGGGTGATGTCGAACTCGACGCGCTGGTCTTCGTTCAGGCTGCGGTAACCGCTGGACTCGATCGCGGAGAAGTGAACGAACACGTCCGCGCTGTTGTCATCGTTACTGATGAAGCCGAAACCCTTGTCGGCGTTGAACCACTTCACAGTTCCCTGTGCCATGGCAGTCTCCTTCGGGAGATAAGCAAGTCCCGCACCGTGCGAGACTGTCGCTGCGGGGCGACTGCACGCCATGTTTGGTGACAGCACCTGCCCGCTAGTACGTCCGCGAGCGCGGCACCAGCCACGTACACAGAAACTACGACCACTCGATATAACCACATCTTCACACGTGCTGTCCCCCGGCCCCGGGTCGTTGCCCGCACGAATGCCTGGTCACGCCGGCGCGGAAGCGCGTCCGTTGCACGATCGATAGACAATCTTGGTGCGCATTTTGCCGGTAGCTCTCCCGGCGGACAGTGGCAACGACGGGACGCCCCCTGGCCGGGTCAGAAGCGGCCAGGGGGCGCGTCGGTCACCAGCCGACGGCTGGTGTCAGTTCTGGCCGGCCACCATCCCGTGCGGGTCGAGGACGAACTTCCTGGCCACGCCGCTGTCGAAGTCGGCGTAGCCGCGCGGGGCCTGCTCGAGCGGGATGACCGTGGCCCCCACGGCGTCGGCGATCTTGACCTTGTCGTGCAGGATGGCCTGCATCAGGCCGTAGTTGTACTTCATGACCGGGCACTGGCCGGTGGTGAACGACAGCGACTTGGCCCAGCCGGTGCCGAGCGACAAGGACAGCGAGCCGACCTTGGCCGCCTCGTCGATGCCGCCCGGGTCTCCGGTCACGTACAGGCCGGGGATGCCGATCGCGCCGCCGGCCGCGGTCACGTCCATCAGCGAGTTCAGCACGGTGGCCGGGGCTTCCTCGGCGTCGGCGCTGCCGTGCCCGCGGGCTTCGAAGCCCACCGCGTCCACGGCCGCGTCCACCTGGGGCTCGCCGAGGATCTGCTCGATCTGGTCCTTGGGGTCGCCCTCGGCCACGTTCACGGTTTCGCAGCCGAAGCTGCGGGCCTGGGCCAGCCGGTCGGCGTTGAGGTCGGCGACGATGACGACGGCGGCCCCCAGCAGGTCCGCACCGACCGCGGCGGCCAGCCCGACCGGGCCCGCGCCGGCGATGTACACCGTCGAGCCCGGCTTGACCCCGGCCGTCACCGCGCCGTGGAAGCCGGTCGGGAAGATGTCCGACAGCATGGTCAGGTCCTTGATCTTGGCCAGGGCCTGGTCCTTGTCGGGGAACTTGAGCAGGTTCCAGTCCGCGTACGGCACCATCACGTACTCGGCCTGGCCGCCGACCCAGCCGCCCATGTCCACGTAGCCGTACGCCGAGCCGGGCCGGTCCGGGTTGACGTTCAGGCAGATACCGGTCTTGCCTTCCTTGCAGTTCTTGCAACGTCCGCAGGCGATGTTGAAGGGCACGCTGCACAGGTCGCCGACCTTGATGAACTCGACGTCCCGCCCGGCCTCGATGACCTCGCCGGTGATCTCGTGCCCGAGGACCAGCCCGGGCGGCGCGGTGGTGCGGCCCCGGACCATGTGCTGGTCACTGCCGCAGATGTTGGTCGAGACCACCTTGAGGATCACGCCGTGCTCGCACCTGCGGCCGATGTTGGCCGGGTTGACCCCGGGGCCGTCCTGCAGTTCCAGCTTGGGGTAGGGGATGTTCTGTATCTCGACCTTGCCCGGCTCGATGTAGGCAACCGCTCTGTTTCCAGCCATCGTTGCGCCCTCCTGATCTCTGTCTCTCCAATTGCCGTGCCCCGGATCGAGCTCGGCATGCGTGTTTGTCCGTCAATGGCGGAATCTCGCGAGCTGACAGCGCGATGGCAGCGGTCTGAAAGCGGCGCCCGCGAGTCTGGATCCAGTTGGCCTCTGGGGCCGGAGCCGGATGGCTCCGGCGGCGTACCGAGATCACCGACGGGGGCGGTTTCGGTGAGGCCAGGAGATCCACTGACGAGGGAGCAGCATGCGCAAGCCAAGCAGACTCGCGGCCGGCGCCGGGGTCATGGC
>DASXMW010000015.1:0-10734 GCA_036495425.1 Streptosporangiaceae bacterium
TCGAAGCCGATTTCACTACGGCGGTCCCGCACGCCGTTGTCGATGTCGGCCGCGAACAGGGAGTTCGCGAACTGGTCACCCGGCTGGAGGCTGACCGTGAAGCCCGGCTGGCCCGGGCGCGGGCCTGGTACACGTCGGTCACGTACTGGGGCCCGTACTTCTGGGCGAACAGCTGGGTGCAGTTAGTGCCGTTGCCGGGCGGGGTGCCGGCGCTGGCGATCAGCGTGCCGGCCAGGCCCAGGCCACGGAGACGACGAAGGCTCCCTGGCCGCGGGAAAGTTCTGGGAGGAACCCATTCCCGAAGTGGCCAGGGAGCCTGGTCAGGAAGCGTCAAGCTTCCGGTCGTGCGGTCTTACTAGCGGGCGGGGCCGTTGACGGTGCCCCACTCCTGGTTGTCGAACGTGGTGCCGTTGGAGTACTGCTTCTCCGGCTGGACGTTCAGCTGCGGGCGCGGCATGTCGGTCGGGTTGCCGGCCGGGTAGTTGAGCACCAGCGGGTTGGAGAAGGTGTTGGTCGCACCGTTGATCAGCGCCACGTCGGTGAAGCGCGACGAGAACACGCCGCCGGTGCTGCGGTAGTCGCCCACCACGCTGGAGCCCTGCGGCATGGTCTGGCCGTCGGTGTCGGCGGCCCAGATCGAGTTGGAGTACTGGCCACACGGCTCGAGGCGCACCTTGAAGCCGGCCTGCGGGGTCTCGTTGGACCAGGTCGACAGGCAGAAGTTGCTGTTCAGGCCGTACGGCTCGTACTGGATCTCGTAGGCCTCGTCGGCACGGTAGGTGCGGTCGAAGGCCGCGGTGACCAGGCCGTGGTTGTGGTAGAAGCTGTGCACGGTGCCCAGGTCGGTGACCACGAAGTCCTCGGCCGGGTCGCTGTTCGACCGCTGGAAGAGGATGACCGGCGTGCCCGCGGCGGCGCGCGCCTGGAACACGTCGACCAGGTACTGCGGGCCGTACTTCTGGGTGAAGATCTGGGAGCAGTGGTTGCCGCAGTTAGGCGTCGCGGCGCTGGCAGTCATCGTGCCAGCCATCGCCAGGCCGCCTCCAACGAGCCCGAAGGTGGCAGCCCCCGCCGCGATCTTTGCCTTGACAGACATTCAGATTCTCCTTGGATTACTTGCCCAGCTGCCGGTGACCGTTGCTGGGTGGGAGACCGGTCTCCCGGCAGCCTCCAGTCACGTCCAGTTACTGAAGGCTGCCCGAAGGCCGGCTGGCTCGGCAGCCCCTCGCCGCCGCGTTTCCGCAGCCGAGGGGCTTGAACGTGCACCTGAACCAGAGCGGCCAGGCGGGGACGTTCGGTCATGAATAAATCACGGAGCGTTATGGGAGATGATGTTATGACCGCCCCGATAAGGCGTCAACAGGAGTTCGTAATGTCCGCATTAAGCCGAAGAGAGCGGATGAGACCACAAATATTTGGCTCTTCAGAAATGCGTTTTCGGTCCTTTGGAAAACATTTGATAACAACGAATTTCCGCAGGCCGGGGCATATCCGGACATTGATATCGGCCCGGCGACACTCAACCGTTGCCGTTTGGAGACCAAAATTCCCGCTCCCGGGCCGGCCTGGCCGCCATGGCCTCAGCGTCGACCCTCCGGTCGCGGGAGGATCAAGCGACCATAGGGTTGAACGGTGCTGAGGCTCTACGACACGGCCACCCGGGAGGTGGAGGAGATCCGGCCCGGGCACCGCCGCGAGTTGCGGGTGCTGGCCGTGGCCCCCGCCCTGGCCGACCCCGGTGACCCGGACCTGGCTCAGCTGCGCGGCTGGCTGCTGCCCGACCAGCTGCGCCGGACCGCGGAGCGGCGCAGCCTGGTCCCGACCGTGTGCGAGGTCTTCGCCCCGGGTGAGACCGCGGCGGAACCGGTCGCGGCCGGGGTGCGGGCGGCCCTGAACCTCTACCCGCCCGCCCGGATCGCCCCGGCCGGGGAGCCGGTCGAGCGGACCGTGGAGTTCGCCGGGGGCGGACCGCCCACCTTCGACATCGGTACCGGCGACACCGGCTGGCTGGCCGGGCTGGACGTGGTCCGCTACCACGCCGCGCCGACCGGCATCTCGGGCCAGAGCCCCCGGCACCCGGGACCGCGGCGGCTGTCCGACGTGACGGCCCGGGGCATCGACCCGCTGACGGTCCGGCTGGTGTACATGCACAACCGCTACCGGGAAGGCATCGACCTGACCTGGGAGATGCTGGAACCCTGGGACGAGATACTGACCGGGTGGCGCCGGTCGGTGGCGCAGTGGGCCAACTCCCCCAGCGCGGCCATGTCCGTCCGGTACGCGGACGCGATCACCGCCGCCTTCGAGGACGACCTGATGGTGCCGCTGGCCCTGCGTGAACTGCAGGTGCTGGAAGAGGACGACGAGGTCGCGCCCGGGGCCAAGTTCGAGACGTTCGCGGCCGCCGACCGGCTGCTGGGCCTGGACCTGGCCCGGGATATCGGCCGGTACTGAGGCCGGCCGCGCGCGACATTTAACCCGGCTGTCATACGGGTTTCGCTACCATGCGCGGCTCCGCGCTTTGCCTTAACGATTCGATGCTCCAAATCGAAAACGCGCAACGTTTTTAGCGTCCTACGCATGATTGACGCATATCTGTTGTGCGGGGCCGACTCCTATGCTGTGCCCATGACGATGGCCATAGGGGCCGAGCCCGGACGCGATGAGCTGGGGATACTTCCAGCGGCAGCGCGTATCGCCTCGGCCCGCAGCTACCTGATGTGCCCGCCGTTCCACTTTGCGGTCGAGTACGCGATCAATCCGTGGATGCGGCCGGACCAGCCCGCCGATCCGCTCCGGGCCGTGCGGCAGTGGGAGCGGCTGCGGCGGGTCTACACCGAACTCGGCCACACCGTGCACCTGATCGAGCCGGTGGCCGGGCTGCCGGACATGGTGTTCGCGGCCAACGGGGCCACCGTGGTCGGCGGGGCCGTGCTGGGCGCGCGGTTCCGGCACCCGGAACGCGCGGCCGAGGCCGGGGCCTACCTGGAGTGGTTCCACGGCCACGGCTACGGCGACGTGCACGCGCCCCGGGTCATCAACGAGGGCGAGGGCGACATCCTGTTCACCGGCCACGCCCTGCTGGCCGGGTACGGCTTCCGGTCCGATCCGGCGGCGGCGGACGAGCTGGCCGCCGCGTTCGGCCTGCCGGTGCACCCGGTCCGTTTGGTGGACCCGAGGTTCTACCATCTGGACACGGCCATGTGCGTGCTCGACTCGTCGACCGCGGCCTACTACCCGGCGGCGTTCGACGACGCGGGCCGGGCCCTGCTGGCCACCCAGTTCAGCGAGCTGATCGAGGCGACCGACCAGGACGCCGCCGTGCTCGGCCTGAACGCGGTCAGCGACGGCCGGCACGTGGTCCTGCCCGAACAGGCCACCGGGCTGGCGGCCCGGCTGGCCGAGCGCGGGTTCGAGCCGATCGGCGTGGACCTGTCCGAACTGCGCAAGGCGGGCGGCGGCCCCAAGTGCTGCACGCTCGAACTCCGTAACTGAGCCCCGAAGGAGGCGACCATGACCTTGATCGATGATTTGAGCATGACCCGCAGTGAGCAGCTCCGGGCCCAGACCGAGGCGCACAGCGCGCACAACTACAAGCCGCTCCCGGTCGTGATCGCCGAAGCCGAGGGCTGCTGGGTGACCGACGTGGAAGGCCGCCGCTACCTGGACATGCTGGCCGCCTACTCGGCGATCAACTTCGGCCATCGGCACCCCCGGCTGGTCGAGGCGGCCCGCCGCCAGCTGGACCGGGTCACGCTGGTCAGCCGGGCGTTCGACCACGAGCACTTCGGCCCGTTCTGCGCCGAGCTGGCCGAACTGGCGGGCATGGAGATGGTGCTGCCGATGAACACCGGCGCCGAGGCGGTGGAGACGGCGATCAAGGTGGCCCGCAAGTGGGGCTACGAGGTCAAGGGCGTCCCGGCCGGCCAGGCGGTGATCGTGGCCTTCGGCGGCAACTTCCACGGCCGGACCACCACCATCATCAGCTTCTCCACCGACGAGGACGCCCGCGGCGGGTTCGGCCCGTACACGCCGGGCTTCCGGGTGGTGGACTACGGCGACCTGGACGGCCTGGCCGCGGTGGCCGCCGAACTGGGCGACCGGCTGGTGGCGGTGCTGGTCGAGCCGGTGCAGGGCGAGGCGGGCGTGATCGTCCCGCCGCCCGGGTTCCTGGCCGGGGTGCGGCGGATCTGCTCGGACCACGGCGCGCTGATGATCGCGGACGAGATCCAGTCCGGGCTGGGCCGGACCGGCACCACGTTCGCCTGCGAGCACGAGAACGTGGTCCCCGACGCCTACCTGCTGGGTAAGGCCCTGGGCGGCGGCATCGTGCCGGTGTCGGCCATGGTGTCGAGCCGGGACATCCTCGGGGTGCTGCGGCCCGGCCAGCACGGCTCGACCTTCGGCGGCAACCCGCTGGCCTGCGCGGTCGGCCGGGAGGTCATCGCCATGCTGCAGACCGGGGAGTACCAGCAGCGGTCGGCCGAGCTGGGGGTGCGCATGCACACCCGGCTGTCGGCGCTGCCGGCCGACGCGGTCCGCCGGGTGCAGGGCCGGGGCCTGTGGGCCGGGATCGAGTTCACCTCGATGCCGGGACGCGAGGCCTGCGAACGGCTGGCCGCGCGCGGCCTGCTGGCCAAGGACACCCACGGCACCGCGATCCGGCTGGCCCCGCCGCTGGTCATCACCGAGCAGGAACTGGACTGGGCCATGGACCAGGTGGAAGGCGTGGTAACCGGCGCTTGACGGGACCCGCGCCGTCCTAGCTGGGGGCCCCGTGGGCTACGCGGGCGGAGCCCGCGTAGGGGGTCTGGGGGGCTTTGCCCCCGGGGTCAACACTGGGGGCTTTGCCCCCGGGGTCAACACTGGCGGCTGTGCCCCCGAGGCCAACACGGTGCCGCTGGACTTTGCCGGTGGCGGCGCGGGGCAGGTCCTGCACCACGTAGATCGCCTCCGGGACCTTGAACCGGCTGAGCTCAGCGGCGCAGCGCTCGTTCAGCTCGGCCAGCAGGTCCTGGAGGCGGGCGGCGGTGGCCGGCTCTTCGGCCGGGATCACGTAGGCGACCGGAACCTGGCCCAGGATGGGGCTGGGCCGGCCCACCACCACGGCGTCCTGGACGGCCGGGTCGGCGATCAGCACCTCCTCGATCTCCCGCGGGTACAGCATCTCGCCGCCGCGGTTGATCACGTCGTCGCTGCGGCCGGCCAGGAACAGGAAACCCTGCCCGTCCAGGGTGCCGAGGTCACCGGTGTTCAGCCAGCCGTGGGCGTCGAAGCGCTCGGCGGCCCGGCCGGCCACGTAGCCAGCGATCACGCCCGGGCCGCGCAGCCACACGGTGCCGCTGGTCCCGGGGGGCACCGGGTGCCCGTCCGCGTCGCGGATCTGCAGCCCGACCCCGACCGGGCGGCCGCAGGAGCCCGCGGGCCCCGAGCCGTCCAGCGGCATGGCCGTGATCTGGCTGGCCGCCTCGGTCATGCCGTAGCTCTCCACCACCGGCACCCCGGCCCGGGCCGCGATGCGGTCCCGGACGGCCGCGGGCAGCGGGGCCGACGCGGACCGGATGAAGCGCAGCCGGGGCGGCCGGGCCGGGACCGGGTAGTCGGCCAGGATGGTCAGGATCGCGGGCACACTGTTGATCCAGGTGACGTCCTGCTCGGCCATCCGCTCCCAGAAAGCGGTGCGGCGGAACTTGCGGTCGGTCAGCAGGGTGGCCCCCGCCACCAGGGTGGCCAGCACCGCCACCACCTGGGCGTTGATGTGGAACAGGGGCAGCGGGTTGTAGCCCCGGTCGGCCGGGGTCAGCTCGTTCTGCCGGGCCACACCCGCCGCCACGTGCAGCAACTGGGCCTCGGTCAGCTCCACCGCCTTGGGGGCGCCGGTCGAGCCGGAGGTCAGCAGCAGGACCGAGCCGTGGGCGTGGGCCGTGCGCCGAGCCCTGCCGCGGCCGGGAGGGAGGGACCGCGGCGGGGACTCGACGACGGGGACCTGGGCCGCGGCGGCGCGAGCCGGGCGGTCGCTGATGATCGCGGCGGGCCGCACCGCGGCCACGGTGCGGGCCAGTTCGGCGTCGGGGGCGTCCGGGTTGACCGGCACGGCGCAGCGGCCCGCGGCCACCACCCCGAGGTACTCGGCGCAGAAGTACACCGGGTCGGTGATGTCGATCAGCACGCGGGCGCCGCCACCGATCCCGGCCGCGTCCAGGCCGTCGGCCCGCCAGCGCACCAATTGGCCCAGCCGCTGGTAGCTCAGCGTCCGGCCGGTCGCGGTCTCGGCGGCGAAAGTCCGCTCTCCGTGCTCCCGTGCTCGCCCGGCCACCAGCGGGGCGAGGCCGCCTGGCGGCTCCCGATCGTCACTCATGGGACCAGTGTGGCGACGCAGGCTGAGCGGACCGGGTGACGAACGTGAAAGTTAGCTCAGTGCACGTCGAGGCCGGCCCGCTCCAGGGCGCCGGGGTTGCTGGCCCGCTCCAGGGTGCCGGGGTGGCGCAGGCCCGCGGCCAGGTGACGGGCGATCCATTCGTGGCCGGCCGGGGTGGGGTGCAGGTGATCGCCGATACGCGGGAACTGCCAGTGGCTGGCGATCGGGTCGAAAACCAGCACCGCGGGGTCGGCCCGGCGGGCGGCGGCCACGATGGCCCGGTCGGTGGCCAGGGCGGCCGGGCTCGGGCGGCCGCGCGGGAACACGGTCAGCACGGCCAGCCGGGCGTGCGGCGCCTCCCGGTGCACCGCGCCGATCAGGTTCTCGACCCGGGACCGGAGCCGCGGCAGCGGGCAGCCGATGTCGTCGTGGCCACCCTGGATGATGATCGTGTTCGGGTCCAGCCGGGCCAGGTGCAGGCGCGCGGCCAGGCCGGCGAATGGCCCCCGGTGCCCGGCGCCGGGGTTCACGTAGCCCGCGCCGGGGTCGGCGCTGACCGCGAGCCGCCAGTGCATGAGCCGGGCCAGGTCCGCGGGCCAGGCGTGATCCGGGTGCCCGGCCCCGATCCCGGCCGAGAACGACGCCCCGACCACGGCCAGCAGCGGGCGCGGGTGGCGCTGCGGGGCGGCCGTGACCTGCTGGCCGGACGCGGGGGCGTTGCCCAGGGTGGTGGCGGCGGCCACCGCTCCCCCGGTCGCGGCCACCAGAGCCAGCGCTCCCGCGGCTGCCGCCAGTTTCCCCCGCACCCGGGCACAGTACCTCACCGACCGGTCTCCCAGACTTCCGCGAAATGACGCCCGGGCCAACGCCGGGCGATGGCACCTCGGTAAGAACGGGCCAGCCCGGCCCGGAGTTCCGGGCCCGGTCAGCTGGTGATCGAGGCGGCGGGGGGTGCTGGGGTGGCTGTGGGCGCGGGACGGGCGCGCCAGGGGCGGCGGGGGATGCCGGCCGTGCCGCGGGCCCCGGGCAGCCGGGCCAGCAGCATGGTCAGCCCGGTCGCGGCCGCGTAGACGATGACGATGCCACCCAGGGTGACCACCGGCCAGGGCAGCACGTGCTGCAGTCGCGGCCAGCCGAAGAAGACCAGAGCGGTCAGGAACAGCACCTGGCTCAGGTAGATCCCGTACGAGTAGTCGGCCCCGGCCTGGACCAGGCGGCGCAGCCAGCGCGGGTTCTGCTCCCGGCCCAGCAGCACGCCGAGCAGGTAGATCGCGGTGATCAGGCCGAGGTAGAGCGGGATCTCCACCGGCTGGAAGGGGTCAGACGGGTAGCCGGTGCGGAATCCGGGCACGTGGTGCACGGCCAGCAGGAACCAGCCCTCGCCGAACGCCACCGCCGCCACCGTGGCCACCAGCAGGCCACGCCAGTGCCGGATCAGCCAGGCGTGCACCTCCTGGTAGTGCCAGGCCATCACCCCGCCGGCCAGCACGAACAGCTGGTAGTTCCACAGCTCGCGGGTGGCCGCCTGGTTGAGCATCCAGGCCGGGACCAGGTTCTCGTGCTCGAGCCAGAACAACACGGCTTCGACGGCCAGGCTGGCGCTCAGCAGCCACCAGTGGTGCCGGCCGGTGCGCTGGATCAGCCACAGGAAGGCCGGGTACACCAGGTAGAACTGCAGCAGCACGACCAGGAAGTACAGCTGGTCGTAGCCGCTGAGCAGCAGCCAGAAGAAGTGTCCCACGTCGTGGGCCGGGTCACCCGGCCCGCTCTGGGCCAGGCCGAGCGCGAAGTAGATCACGGTCCAGGTCGTGTAGGGCAGCACCACGGCCAGCAGGCGACGGCGCCAGAACGTGCCCCAGCCGCCCTTGGCCACGGCCGGGTAGGCGTAGACCAGCATCGCGGCCGAGATGAACATGAACGCGAACCGGGTCACGTGGGTGAGCATCAGGCTGGCGCCCACCCCCAGGCTGGCCTGGGGGGCGAAGTTCTGCAGCGAGTGGGTGGACACCACGCCGAACTGCTTGATCGGCCGCATGGCGTCGACATGCACCAGCCGCGGCCGCTGGCGGCGGCGGGTCAGCGCCGGGGCCGCCGAAGGGCCGGGCATCGCCGGGCCGGGCTGGGAGGTATCGAAGACCGCACTCACCTGGTCAGCCTGCCGATCGGGCCTGAGTTGCCCGGGAACGCTCAGCTGGACGTTGGCTAAGGGTCACTGGGACTGGAGTGACTGAAGAGGCAGGCCTGAGGTTTCGTGGATTCTGCGGTCAGGCTTCACGGTGTTTTCACAGCATTGGGTGTTCACGGTGGTCGGGGTCAGCACGACGGTCAGACTGCCCGGGGGCCCTGAGCGCCGTCTGAAGGTATCCCGAGGGTAACGACGGTGTAAGCGAGGTCACAGGGCCGCTGGACTGCGGGAAGCCGCAGTCCCCGCACCCCCGGGATGGCGGGGACGCGGGGACCAGACCTTCGATAAATCAATCGGGAACAGAGGGCGGCTCGCGGTCAGGAGCGGTGGATCGTGATGTCGCCCATGCTGGTGCGGGCGTAGACCTCGACCGTGTGGTCGGCCGGGCCGGGCTGGTCGGTGGACTGCAGCTGGTTGCGGACACTGCCGAACTGGGTGTGCGCGTCGAGCTTGGCCGCGGTGCCCTCCTGAACGCCGATCTCGATTCCGCCCATGCTGGTCTTCAGCGTGGCCCGGCCCTCGGTCAGGCCGCCGATCCGCAGGTCGCCGTTGGCCGTGCTGGCGTCCACGGTGGATCGCGCGCGGTCCACGTCGACGCGGCCGTTGGCCGTCCTGACCCGCAGGTCGCCGATTACCTCGCCGATCCAGATTTCGCCGTTGGAGCTCTTGACCGCCGCGCGGTTCAGCACGGCGCCGATGCGGATCCGGCCCGAGGCGGTGGTGATGTCGGCGGTGCCGTTCACCTGGTCGACGGTGACGGCCCCGGCCCCGGTGCTGACGTCCAGGCCATCGCACTCGTCGAGTTCGGTGTCGCCCGCGCCGCTGCTGACCCGGCAGTCACCCAGGTGCCCCTCGCTGCGGAACGCGCCGACCCCGGCGTTGCCCTGCAGCCGCGACCCGGCCGGCAGCTCCACGGTGACGTCGATCGAGCCGGTCCGGCCGAAGATGTTGCGCTGCTTCGGCCCCTTGACCAGGAGCCGGCCGGCCGCGTACTCGATGCGGGTCTGCTCGGCCGCGCGGACGTCGGCCTCCTCGCCCGGGTCGCTGGGGCGGACCTCGGCCACGGTGTCGTCGCGGTCGCTGGCGGTGACCCTGGCGTCCCCGGCGGTGAACTCGATGACGGCCTGGATGGGGTCGGGGGTGTCGAACGTAGGCATGACGGTTTTCCCTCCGTGCTTGGTTGGGTTTCTCGGGGTGTCTTACGTGCCGGGGTCAGCGGTTAGCGGACCCAGCCGGTGAAGTGCTGGCCGCTGGTGGCGGCGCGCCGTGCTTCGCGGGCGGCGCGGCGGCCCGGGCCTGGGCCCTGGCCTGGGGTGCCGTTGTCGAGGGCGGCGGTGGCCGCCCGGACCAGCCAGGAGTTGACGCTCAGGCCGGCCTGGCCCGCGGCGTCCTCGACCCGGCTCTTGAGGTGCTCGGGCAGCCGGAGGTTGATCCGGACCATGGCCGCGTCCGCGTCGTCCGGGGCCTGAGGTGCCTGTGAGATCTGGGAGGTCTGTGAGGCCGGTGGTGCTTCTGGTGCGGCTGGTTCCGGCGATTCGGTGGCGGCGGCTTCGGTGGGCGGGGGCAGCGTGACCACGAAGGTGGGCTCCTGGTCCCGCAGCCGCAGGTCCACCGAGCCCGGCGCCATGTCCCGGGTGATCTCCCCGGCCGCCGCCGACAGCGCGTCCAGCAGCACCAGCCGCGTGGCCGAGTCCAGCGAAGCGGTCAGCCGCTCGGCCAGCGCCCGGGCATCTTCTCCCCCGGCCGCCGCCGCCACCGCCAGCTGCTACCGCAGCGTCTCCACGTATCCGTTCAAGTTCATGGCACCATAATGGCACCACTTTGGCACCATGGCAAGCCGGAGCTGGCACAAAGTTGGCCCAATAGGCATGCGGCCTGCTCAGGGCGGCCAAAATTTGAGCGTCGGCGAATCTGGAGGAGAGGGCTTCGGGTCCACCTGGAGCCAGGGTGGCACCACGTGACGCCACCCCGGCACCACTAGGGGGCGCCGGCACTCGCCGGTCCCGCGCAGTGTCCGTAATGGTCCCTCTGCGTACATAAGAGTGTCCGCAAAGGGATCATTACGTACATTCTCCCAGCGGGCCGTCGGCCCCAACCGCACCGATTGCGGGTTCGGTGCTGCTCTGGCCGCACCAAGTGCGCAATCGGTGCGGTATCGAACCTCGCGGAGGCGGGTGGCTGCGTGACGCAT
>DASXMW010000016.1:0-5627 GCA_036495425.1 Streptosporangiaceae bacterium
ACCTGGACCACGTCGCCGCCGAGCTCAACAGCCGCCCCCGCCAGACCCTCGGCTTCCGCACCCCCGCTGAAGCCTTCAACGACCTACTGTTGAACCCGTCAGATGCCAGTGGTGTTGCAACCACCCCCTGACCCCAAGCAGCGATAGTCGCTGAAAATGCTCCACATAGTTGATTCCGCACACGTAGCTGAGGCCCGCGGGGCGGGAGAGGCTGCAGTGCTCGGGGCTCTCGGCACCGTGGGTGGGGCGGCACCGTGGGTGGGGTGGCACCGAACTGAGTGGCGCCTGGGAACTGGGCTGAAGCTTTGGCCCGACTGGGCGGGTGCTCTGGGCTGAGTGGGCCCCGGGCTGGGTTGGGATCGGGGTTGAGGGGGCGGCGGGGGCCGGGGCGCGCCCTGGGGCTGAGGGGGGTCAGAGGGCTGGGGGGTCAGGAGGGCTGGTGGGCGGGGGTGGGGGCCGGGCGGCGGCCGGGCCAGGGGCCTCGGGGGGAGGCCAGGACCGGGGCGCGGATTTCGCCCATGAGCTCGATGGCCAGGGTGACTTCGTCGCCCGGGGCCAGCCAGGGGAATTCCCCGGGGCTGTGGCGGATGGAAAGCTCAAGGATGCAGCCGCCCTGGCAGGTGCCGCTGCCGATGATGGAGCCGGCTTCGACGCGGGAGTTCCAGGAGGCGTAGGAGATCAGCTCCTCGAACGACCAGCTGGCCGAGGACCACTGGTCGCGGCCGTAGACCTTGCCGTTGACCGAGGCCGTCATCTCCAGGGTGTAGCCGTGGCCCTGGCGGCGGCCGGCCAGCTCGTCGGGGGTGACGAACACCGGGCCCAGGGAGGAGCCGAAGTCCTTGCCCTTGAACGGGCCCAGGCCGCCCTCCATCTCGTGGAACTGCAGGTCCCGCGCGGACCAGTCGCACAGGATGCAGAAACCGGCGATGAAGCCCCCGGCATTCTCGGGCCGGACCGACTCGGCGTCCCGGCCGATGACGGCGCCGACCTCGAGCTCGAAGTCCAGGCGCTGGGAGCCACCGGGGATCTCGATGGCGTCACGCGGGCCGCGGATGGTGGCGGCGTTGCTGAAGTAGCCGATGGGCTGCTCGTACCACACGTCCGGGCCGCGCTGGCGCCCGGTCTGGCGCCAGCGGGGCAGCACGTGCTCCTCGAAGACCATGAAGTCGCGCATGGCCACCGGGTCCACCGGCTTCAGCAGGGCCAGGTCGTCCAGGGCGGCCTCGGCGGCCGGGGCGGCCAGGATGGCCTCGCCCAGCTGCCGCAGCGCGGTGCCGTCGTCACCGAAGTGGGCCTCCAGCCGGGCCTGGGCCCCGGAGGAACCGGAAGCCCCGGAGGAACCGGAGAGGGCGACCACGCCGTCGGGGCGGAGGACGCCCAGGCGCGGTCCCTGCTCGGTGCTGGCCTTGATGAATCGCACAGTGCCCCAATCGGTAGGACCCAGCCGCTGTAACCCGGCAGTTGCAGGCCGATAATCCCCGTTTCCAGCAAGTAGATGCCGATCAGGGTCACTGGGGCGGCCCCTGGGCCAGGCGGATCTGACTGGCCGACTGGTGGCCGGACGGGCTGACCCAGGTCACCGAGACCGTGTCCCCGGGCCGGAACTGGGCCAGGATGCCGGTCAGGTGCGAGGGTGCCCCGGCCTGCTGCCCGTTGACGGCGGTGATCACCGATCCGGCGGTGATGCCCGCGGTCGCGGCCGGGCTGCCGCAGATGACGCCGTCGATCAGGGTGCCCGAGCTGACCGGGGCGATGGTGCTGGGCACGGTCAGCCCGGCGTTGCTGGTGTAGCAGTGCGGCGCGGAACCCGATCCGCCGAAGCCGTTGGAGCCGCCGAAGCCGCCGGTCCCGTCACCGAAGCCGTTCTGCTGTTGCTGCTGCTGAGCCTGGGTCTGCGGATCGCTGCTGGTGCTGGAGCCGATGAGGATGCCGACGAACGGCGGATAGCCGATCGTGATGGTGGCGCTGGCCTTCCCCCCGGCGATCTGGCGGGCCACCGACAGGGCCGTGTTGATCGGGATCGCGAACCCGGCCGCCGGCTGCTGCTGGTCACCGCGGCTGACGCTGTTGGCGGCGGTGTCCATGCCGATGACCTGGCTGGCTGAGCTGGACAGCGGGCCGCCGGAGTCACCCGGCACGATGTCGGCGCTGGTCTCGATCATGCCGTGCAGCGTCTCGCTGCTGGCCATGGCGCCCTGGTCCGAGGCGGTGATGGTCTGGTTCAGCGCGGCGACCTGGCCCGCCGCGGCGACCACTGCGCCCCGGCCTTGAGCATTACCCAGGGCCACCACCGCATCCCCGGTCCGGACCGACGTGGAGTTGCCCAGCGGAACCGTCTTCAGGCCGGCGGCTCCCTGCAATTGGATCAAGGCGATGTCCCCCGTCTTGTCGTACCCGACCACGCTGGCCGGGTAGGTCCGGCCGGTCGCCGTCACCTTGGCTGTGATCTTGGTGGCGCCGGCGATGACGTGATTGTTGGTGAGCACCAGGCCGTTCGCGTTGATCACCATGCCGGTGCCCGCCGCCGCCTCCGAGCTGTACTGGAGCGTGCTGTTGATCAGCACCACGCCGGGCCCGACCTTGTTCACCGCCTGCCGCACGGCCGCGGTCCCAGCGGCGCCGCCGGCTGGCGCGGACGGGCCGGCGGGGCCGGGAACCGCGCCGGGTCCGGGCAGGTTCCCGGTCCCGGAGCCGGTCACCTGCAGCGTGATCAGGACGGCGGCCACGGCGGCCAGGATGGCCACGGTCGAGTGGGTCATGACGTGACGCCCGCGGCGCCGCCGCGGCGGCTCGAAGGACGGTGGATAGCCGTAAGATCCAGGATCGCGCGTGTACCCCATCCTGACAGCTTTCCTCAGCAGCACGGCCAGGTAAATGATGTGGGGCGTCCAGCGCTCCCGACAGTCCGGACAGCCGGCGGCTACGCTGGCCCGGTGATTACCGGGGTGCACGCGATCATGTTCTCGCCGGACGCGGAGAAGGTGCGGGCGTTCCTGAGCGACGTGCTGGGGATGTCCTCGGTGGACGCGGGCGGTGGGTGGCTGATCTTCGCGCTGCCGCCGGCCGAGCTGGCCGTGCACCCGGCCGACGGGCCGCCGCGGCAGGAGCTGTATCTGATGTGCGACGACATCGAGGCGACCCTGGCCGAGCTGAGGGCCAGGGGAGTCGAAGTCGCCCGCGAGGTGTCCGATCAGGGCTGGGGCCTGCTGGCCGCGATCCGCTTGCCCGACGGCACCGAATTCCCTATCTACCAGCCGCGGCACGCGTCGCCGCTGACCTCTTGAGCGAGCGGTGAGCGCCGGTAAATGTCAGTGGGGCGGGGAGAATAGGCCCATGGCCCAGGTGATGCTGCGGGAAGTCGAGGACGGGGATCTGGACGCGCTGTTCGACCAGATGCGCGATCCGGAGGGGGTGTGGATGGCCGCCTTCACGGCCAAGGATCCGGATGACCGGGCGCGTTTCGATGCTCATATGGTGCGCGTGCGGGCGGCACCTGATGTGACGGCTCGGACCATCGTGCTGGACGGGCGGGCGGTGGGGCACGTGGCCAGCTTCCCGCGCGACGGTGTGCTCGAGGTGACCTACGTGGTGGACCGGTCCGTGTGGGGCCAGGGGGTGGCCAGCCGGGCGCTGGCCCTGCTGCTGGCGGAAATGACGGCCCGGCCGGTGTACGCCCGCGCGGCCAGCGACAACCTGGCGTCGCTGCGGGTGCTGGGGAAGGCGGGCTTCCAGGCGATCGGGACCGAGCGGTCGTTCGCCCGGGCCCGGCAGGCCGAGATCGAGGAGACCGTGCTCCGGCTGGACTAGGGCTGGCGGGCGCGGGCTAGCTTTCGGGCTGGTCGGCGGCCATTTCGTCCAGCAGTTGCAGCACCTCGTCCGGGGACAGGTCCTCCAGCTCGACCGCGTACCCGGGCGGGACGATGGCGGCCAGCCGCTCCCCGTCATCGGTGAGGAAGACGATCTCGCCCCGGGCCGCGGCCCGGGCCATTTCGGCGATGTCCTCGGGGACCTGCTCAACCGGTATCTCACGCACGGCCCGACTGTACGCCGGCCGGCCCCAGCGCGGGTCAGAGGTTGAGCAGGCGGGCCGCGGTCGCGCCGACGATGGCGTCGCGGTCGGGGGCGGGGAGGGCGAGGGAGTCGACGCGGTCGACGGGGTCGGGGACGCCCATGTCGAAGGGGTAGTCGGTGCCGAGGAGGATGTGGTCCGGGCCGACCACCGACAGCAGGCGGGACATGGTGTCGTGGGCGTAGACCAGGGAGTCGAAGTACAGCGTGTCCAGGTAGGCGCTGGGCGGGCGGGCCATGGTGCGGGACTCGGGGCGGACCTGGAAGGCGTGGTCGGCGCGGGCCAGGTAGTGCGGGAAGTAGCCACCGCCGTGGGCGGCGCAGACGCGCAGGGCCGGGAAGCGGTCCAGGACGCCGCCGAACACCAGGTGGTGCAGGGCGACGGTGGTCTCGGCGGGCTGGCCGACGATGTTGCCCAGGTAGGCCAGGGCCAGCCGGGGGCCCAGGCTGCAGCCCCAGGGGTGGATGAACACGAACGATCCCAGCTGCTCGGCGGCGGCCCAGAACGGGTCCAGGCCGCGGTCGGACAGGTCCCGGCCGGGCACCGAGGTGGAGATCTCGACGCCGCGCAGGCCGAGCTGGGTGTGAGCCATCCGCAGCTGGTCGGCGGCCAGGTCCGGGTGCTGGAGGGCCACCGTGGCCAGGCCGGCCAGGCGGTCCGGGCGCCGGGCCACGGTGGCCGCGATGTGCTCGTTGGCGGCGGCCACGATGTCGTTGGCCAGCAGGGCGTCGGCCCAGTAGTGGTACAGGGTCGGCACCACGCTGAGGGCGTGGATGTCGACCCGGCCCGCGTCCATCTGGGCCAGCCGCACGTCCAGGTCGTCCAGGAGCGGCCGGTAGTCGGTCTGCATCAGCTCGATGTTCTGCTTGATCGACTCCGGGCCGAAGGTGGCCAGCTGCTCGGCCTGCTCGGCGGCCAGGCCGGGCTGGCCCTCGACCAGGCCACCGACGGCGGGCACGTCGAGATGGGCGTGGATGTCGATGACGGGGACGGGGGTGGCCTCGGTCATGGCTGCACGCACCGGTTGCGCTGGGTGCCCAGATCGACGGCGCCGCCGGTGATGGTGGCCTCCATGACGTCGCCGGGCCTCAGGTAGCGGCCGTGGTGGGCGCCGTTGCCCGCGGGTGAGCCGGTCAGGATCAGGTCGCCCGGGCGCAGCGGGGTGATGGCCGAGATGTGGGCGATCAGCTCGGGCACGCCGAAGATCATGCCGGCGGTGGTCTCGTCCTGCACGGTCTCGCCGTTGAGCTTGAGCGTGACCCGCAGGCGGGCCGGGTCGGGCACGAACGGGGCGGGCACCAGCCACGGGCCCAGGGGCAGGAAGGTGGGGGCGTTCTTGCCCGCCAGCCAGTCGGTGCCCAGGCCCGGCATGTCCGGCCGGAACACCCGGTCCCGGGTGGTCAGGTCGTTGGCGATTACGTAGCCGGCCACGTGGCTCAGTGCTTCCTCGGTGCCGACGCGGTAGGCCTCGGTGCCGATGACCACGCCCAGCTCCAGTTCCCAGTCGTGCTGGGTGCCGATGTCGGGCAGCACCACGTTGTCGTCCGGGCCGCAGATG
>DASXMW010000017.1:0-11192 GCA_036495425.1 Streptosporangiaceae bacterium
GTGCCCGGACAGCGCCAGCGAGGGCAGGCCGACGAGGAGGGCGATGACCACGACGACGGTCAGGGTCACGCGTCGCGGCGCCCGCAGGCCCCGCCCGTCGTCGTGCGCGGTCCGGGCCACGCCGGGCGGCGGGGTCAGCGCCGACCCGGGGGCGGGGATCACGGTCAGCAGATGGCTTCCGGCACGCGGCGAGTCTGCCGGGGCTGGGACTGGGCGTCAACAGCGTTCAGGCACGGACTCAAACTCGGACCCCAGCCTGCGAGAGGCCGGGTCGGTGCGCCCGGCGATTGGTTAGTCGCCGGGTCTGGTGACGTATTGGCGTCCGGCCGGGGTGATCCAGGACATGACGCCGGGACTGGGGTGGTGAAGTTGCCAGCCCTTGGCCTGTTTACACCGATGGTGGTGCCGGCAAAGTGGGGCCAGGTTGCATTCACAAGTCCGGCCGCCCTGATCGTAGGGGGTGGTGTGGTCCAGGTCGCAGCGCGCCGCGGGTCTCATGCAGCCGGGAGCGGTGCAGGTGCGGGTGCGGGCGGTAATGAGGTGTTGCAGCCGACGGCTGGGCTGGTAGCCCGGTTCCTGGCGGCGGTGGTCGCAGTCATCACCAGCCAAGGGGATGACGGTGGCGTTGAGACCCGGGGGTCCGGGCTGGGTCGTTGGGCCGGGCGGTCGACCCGGGACGCAACCGTGGCCGATGGCACGTCCGTCGGGGCCGGTGATGGTGAGGCAGAAGCGGCTGGCGGGGTGGGCCCCGGCCCGCATGCTCAGCTCGCGAGCTAGGGCCGGATCGATGGGCCCGAACCCGGCCACGTGGGCGGGCTCCGTGCCTGAGCCAAGGTAGGTGGACAGCGGCACGGTGAGCGTGACTCGTGCGGCCAGCAACGGCTGACGTCCGGTGCCTGGGCGCGTTGGGCCAGCGAGCGGAGCTGAGTCCTGGCCAAGCAGTGCGTCGAGATAGGCGCGGGCACGTAGTTCTTCGAGTGATCCGGGCAGCCCGGCCTGGCGGAGGGCCAGGGCTCGGTCGGTGAGGCGCTGGTCGGCCTCGAGCACCTCGGCCGGAGGGAGACCATAGCCGGCCAGGGCGGCGGTGCCGGCGTCCTCCCGCCAGCGGCGCACCCGCGGGTCCTTCTGGGCTTCCTCCCGCCGTCGGATCGCGGCCTCGGGGTCGACGGCCAGCACCGCACGGGCCACGGCGGCGCGCAGCTGGCCGGTGGTCTGCTGCCCGGCCCGAAGCAGGATCCGGGCCTCGACCTGGCGGGCTTGCTCGTCGGCCAGGATGCGGGTGGCCTCGGCGATCAACCGGGCTTTAGGCGGATCGATGACGCCTTCGTGCAGGGCCTTCGCGGTGGCGGTCAGCCTGCTGGCCAGGTCCAGCGACAAGTCCTGAATGGTCTCGGCCGTTCGGGCGGTCAGCGTCAGCGCGGCCGCAATCTCGTCGGAGACGAACTCGCTCAACTGTTCCGGGAACGCTTCCGGAGCAGCGGGCGCGGTCGCTTCGGCGGGGCGGCGGCGGGCCAGCTCCGCGACCGCGGTCAGCATGCCAGAAGCGCACCAGGACTCCAGCCGGTGCCAGGCCCGGAGGATCCCGATCAGCTCGTCATCATCCAGGTCGACCAGCCGCCCGTCCCGGGTGGCGGCATCAGCCAGAGCGGCCAGCATCCCGTCCGGCGGCTGAGTGTCCAGTGCACCACCGGACTCGAACCCGGACCCAGAACGCGATGGGGCCGACTCAGCGCGCGGCCGGAACCCGGCCGCCAAGCTTTCCGCCGCCGCGGCGGCGGCGCACCGCTGCCGTTCGGCCTCTATCTGATCGAACAATTCCCGAACAGGTACATCGGCATATTCCGGCGGACAGGAAGACTCGGACGGGAGTGCACCGAGATAGGTAGTGAACTGCAGGCCAGGCAGTGACGGCACCGGGCCGTCGCTGCTCTGGCTGATGCCTTTCATCGTCACCGTTCACCACCCACCCAGCTTGCCAGGCATTTAATACGAACATACTATCGAACATGTCGAGATCAGCGCAATAGGAATGGTGGGTGAGAATTTCGAAGATTGCACACGTATTACTGCACATTGAAGGACCGAATGGCGTGGTCTTTTATTGCCAGGCGCCGGGCCAGCGTGCGCGGGGGCTGGGGGTCGGAGGCTGGGCAGCGTTCATCGAGGGCCAGGCGAGAAGGTGGGTGGCGGCCGGCTCGGGGTCGCGGCCGGCTCGGGGTCGCGGCCGGCTCGGGGTGGCGTCGCTACGATGACCTGGGCTGACAGCGAACACGCTGGAGGGAACGATGGAGACACTGCTGCCGGGTATCTCGGCGCATCGGGTGCCGACCGGCCGGCTGACGGTGGCCGTGCTCGAGGCGGACGGGCGCACCGGGCCGCCGGTGCTGTTCGTGCACGGCAACGTGTCGTCGTCGCTGTTCTGGCAGCCGACCATGCTGGCGCTGCCGGCCGGGTTCCGGGCGCTGGCCATGGATCTGCGGGGATTCGGCGACACCGACCCCGAGCCGGTGGACGCGACCCGCGGGCTGCGGGACTACGCGGACGACCTGGCCGCCACCATCGAGGCGCTCGGCCTGGACGGTGTGCACCTGGCCGGCTGGAGCATGGGTGGCGGCGTGGTGCTGCAGTACCTGGCCGACCGGCCCGGCGCGCACCGGGTGGCCTCGCTGACCCTGGTCGATCCGGTGTCGCCGTTCGGGTTCGGCGGGACCCGGGGGGCGGAGGGCACGCTGTGTGACCCGTCCGGGGCCGGGTCCGGCGGCGGGACCGGGAACCCCGACTTCATCGCCAGGCTGGCCGCGGGCGACCGGGGTGGCGACGACCCGCTGTCCCCGCGGCAGGTGCTGCTGGCCCACTACGTGAAGCCGCCGTTCGTGCCCGAGCACCTCGACATCTTCGTGGAGTCCATGCTGTCGACCCGGATCGGCGACGGCCACTACCCGGGTGACTCGCGCACGGTGCCGGTGTGGCCGGGGATCGCGGCGGGCGACCACGGCGTGCTGAACACCATGGCCCCGACCCACTTCCGGATCGAGAACCTGTCCGGGCTGAGCCCCAAGCCGCCGATCCTGTGGCTGCGCGGCGCCGACGACGTGATCGTGTCCGACAGTTCCCTGTACGACCTGGCCTACCTGGGCTCGGTGGCCGTGGTGCCGGGCTGGCCGGGCGAGCGGACCTGGCCGCCGCAGCCGATGGTGACGCAGACCCGGACCGTGCTGGACGGCTACGCGGCCGCGGGCGGGCGGTACCGCGAGGTCGTCATCGCCGACTCCGGGCACGGGCCGCACCTGGATCAGCCGGAGAAGTTCCTGGCCGCGCTGGGTGAGCACCTGGCCGGCACCTGACCGGCCGGTCGGTGCCGGTGAGACTGACGGGTCGGCGCGGGCCGCGGTTCAGCGCAGCGATGACGCCGGGTGGGCCTCCCACAACGTCCACAACGGCCGGTAGCCCTGCTGGCTCCAGAACGGCATCGAACGCGGGTTGAGCTGGGCGTAGTGCAGCAGGGTGACGGCCACGTCGGCGGCTTCGGCCGCGCGGTGGAAGCGGGTGGCCAGCGCGGCCCCGATGCCGCCGCCGCGCTGGATGGCGCTCACCCCGGTCAGCAGGTTGTAGGCGACCGGGGCCCGGCTGGTGAGCGGGGCGATCCAGCCCGCGGTCGCGGGCGGCTGGGCGTTGAGCACGCCGACCGGCCCACGGTCGCATTCCCGTTCGGCCAGCCAGACCCAGGGCTCCGGCCCGGCCAGGGCCTGCTCGGCCTCGGCGGCCAGCGCGTCCGCGGTCCAGGGGCGGTCGACGACGGCCACGAAGTTGGCGTCGTAGCGGACCACCTCGTGCTCCAGGCGGACCACGGCGGCCAGGTCGGCTGGGCCCGCCCGCCGGATCCGGATCCTGGCCGGGGCCGCGGCCGGTGTGCCCAGGCGGGAGATGGGCCGGGCCGCCAGCACGGCCAGCGGCTGCAGGCCGTGGTGCAGCAGGGTGGCCACCCCGGCCACGTCCCGGCTCGGCCAGGACACGATGGCGGAGGTGTCCGGGCCGGCCAGGTCCGGCTGGCCGGTCAGGTGATCCCGCCAGGCCGACAGCACCTGGTCCAGGGCCCCGGCCACGTCCGGGCCCGCGACCCGGGCGGTGAGCCGGTACTGGCGGGCCGTCCCCCAGCACAGGTCCAGTGACCCGGCCGGGCCGGTCCAGTGGACGCAGCAGGCCACGGCCGAGGCCGGGCCGGACGGTGTCGTCACCGTGAACTCCTGGCCGCAGCCTTCGAATGGCAAAGAGGGCTCGGGCAGCAGCGGGTCCACCTCCTGCCAGCGCGGACCGAGCCGGGCCAGGACGGTGCCCATTGGACCCCGGTCCCCCGGGTCCCCGTCCTCCGGATCAAGGTGCTGCGCGGCCATTGGGGGCAGCCTACTGACGGGGCCGACGGGCGCAGATAACGACCTGGCTGTCATTTCGGTCATGAAGAGCCATTGACACTGGGAGGAACGGCCAATACGTGTTATTAGGACCGGGTACCGGGTCCTGTTGCCGCTGTTTCAGGGCACAATTCACGATTTACCGGTAATGAACTGTTGCGACCCTGGTCGGGTTTTAGGACAATTACAGACGCTATCCGGGCTCAGGGCTCCGGGTCCCACTCTGGGTGGAGAAGAAATGACCAAGCCGTCCGTAACCGTGGATGCCGGGCGCTCTGGTGGCGGCCACCTGGAAGCCAACGCGATCAACGTCACCGAGGGCACCATCATCGGCATGGCGACGTCGGCCCCGGCCGCCTCGGTCGGGCTGACGCTGGCCGCACTGGCGGCGGCGACGGCCTACGGCAGCGGGCCCAGCATCATCTTGATGGGCATCGCGATGTTCATCATCGCCAACGCGTACCGCAAGCTCAACATGTGGGAAGCCAACGCCGGGGCGTCTTTCGAGTGGGTCGGCCGGGCCATCAACCCGTACCTCGGATTCCTGACCGGCTGGCTGATGGTGGCCGCCTTCGTGATCGGCACGCTGAGCGGGGTCGAGGTGCTGGCCCCGTCGGTGCTGGCCGTATTCGGCTCCAATTCCACCGCGACCTGGGGAAACATACTAATTGACACCGCGCTCGGGTTGGTCATGATCGCCATTGCGGTGATCGGCATCAAGCTCACGGCCCGGACCCAGATCGGAATGGCGATCGTCGAGTACGCGATCCTCATTGTCTTCGCCATTATCGGCTTCGTGTGGGTGCTCGGCCATCACCACGGCGTGCACCCGATAACGTCGGGCTGGTTCAGCTTCTCCGGAGAGGGCGGCAAGGGCAGCCTGACCGCCGGGCTGCTGACCGCGTTGTTCATGTACACCGGCTGGGACGCCGCCATTTACGTGAACGAGGAAACCCAGCGACGGCGGATCAACCCGGGCCGGGCCGTGCTGATCGCGGTGGCCCTGCTGACCGTGGTGTACTTCGTGGCCACGGTCGGGTTGCAGGGTGTGGTCTCCCCCAAGGCGCTGCAGGCCAACGCGGCCGACGCCCCGGTCTACATAGCCCAGGTCATCGGGGGCAGCGGCTGGGCCAAGGTGATGGCGCTGTCCATCTGCCTGTCGGCCATCGCCAGCACCGGCGCCGGCATCGTGGTCACGGCCCGGATCGTGATGGACATGGCCAACCGCCGGGTGCTGCCGCCGGTGCTGGGGAAGATCAACCGCCGGACCTCCACGCCCGTGGTGGCCAGCGTCGTGGTCGGCCTGGTGGTGGTCGTCCTGACCTGGATCTACCTGCTGGCCACCTCGGTCCAGAACGCGTTCGACGACGTGGTCAACATCACCGCGCTGCTGTTCGCGATCTTCTACATCCTGACCGCGGCGGCCACCATCGTGTACTACCGGCGCCGGGTGGTGGCCAACGTCAAGGACGGCCTGCTGCTCGGGGTGCTGCCGGTGGCCGCGGCCGCGTTCCTGGTCTGGGTCCTGGTCAAGTCGCTGCAGGAGGCACCCGCCTCCCAGCGCTGGTCGGTGCTGGGCATCGTGCTGGCCGGGGTGGTGCTGATGTTCGTGGCCCGGTTCGTGCTCCGCTCGGACTTCTTCGAGACCCCCCTGGAGACCGGCTCCCGGGAAGAGACCGCGATCGCGGACTGACCAGGCCCGGCCGTCAGGCCTCCGCAGCTGATCAGAACTGCAGCACGGCGGCGCCGTCGACGCGGCCCTCCTTGAGGTCGGTCAGGGCCTGGCCGGCCTGGCTGAAGGGGTAGGGCGTGGTGGTCACCTTGAGCTTGAGGCGTTCGGCCAGAGTCAGGAACTCCTGGGCGTCGCCGCGGGTGTTGGAGGTGACGCTGCGCAGGTTGCGCTCCTGGAACAGGTGCTTCTCGTAGTTCAGGGACGGGATGTCGGTCAGGTAGATGCCGGCCACCGACAGCGTGCCGTTCCGGTCCAGGGCGGCCAGCGCGGCCGGGACCATCTCCCCCACCGGGGCGAACAGGATGGCCGAGTCCAGCGGCACCGGCGCCGGGTCGTAGGAGTCCTGCACCGACGCGGCCCCCAGGCTGCGGGCCAGGTCCCGGGCTGACTCGCCGCGGGTGAAGACGTGCACCTGGCCGCCCTGGGCGATGGCGACCTGGGCGGCCAGGTGCGCGGACCCGCCGAAACCCCAGATGCCGAGCGTGCCGCCGGGCGGCACCTCGGCCCGGACCAGGGCCCGGTAACCGATGATGCCCGCGCACAGCAGCGGGGCGACCTCGGTGTCGCTGAACCCCCCGGGCAGCGGATGCGCGAAGGCGTCGGCCACGATCACGTAGTCGGCGTACCCGCCGTTGATGTCCCAGCCGGTGTAGGTGGAGCCCGGGCACAGGTTCTCCTGGCCGCGGCGGCAGAACTTGCACGACCCGTCGACACCGGCCAGCCAGGCCGCCCCGACCCGGTCCCCCACGCTGAACCGGCTGGTGCCGGGGCCGGTGGCGGTGACCCGGCCCACGATCTCGTGGCCCGGGGTGGTCCGGGGATGGTGCGGCGGCAGGTCCCCTTCGGCCAGGTGCAGGTCGGTGCGGCACACCCCGCAGGCGATGAGCTTGATCTGCAGCTGGCCGGGCCCGGGCTCGGGTACCGGGCGGTCGTCGGTCAGTTCCAGGGGGCCGTCGGTGATCGGGCCGGGCTTGGCCACTACCCATGCGCGCATGGGGTTTACGTTACGGCCCCCCGCCGCTGACAGATGAGGCCGCAGCGGCCACACTGGATGCTGCAATCGTTCGCAGCATGGTGCTAGCCGACCAGGAGCGGGAAGCGAGACACAGCATGGATCGTGAGGAACGCCGGCAGTTCGTCCAGGATCACCGCACCTGCATTTTCGGCTACAACCGCAAGAACGACGGGCCGGCCATGACCGTCGTGTACTACGTCATGGACGGCGACACCCTGCTGGTCTCGACCATGGCCGACCGGGCCAAGGCCAGGGCCGTCCAGCGCGACCCGCTCGTCAGCCTGTGCGTGCTGGACGAAAACTGGCCCGTCAGCTACCTGCAGGTCTACGGCCGGGCGGTGCTCGATCCGGATCCGGACCAGGCCAGCCAGCTCATGCGCAAGGTGGTCGAGCTGATGGCGGGCGAGCCGGTGCCCGACGACAAGTACCCGGCGATCCAGAAGATGTGCGCCGAGGAGAAGCGCGTGGTGCTGCGGGTGACTCCGTACGCGACCTTCGAAACCCCGCCGCGGCACGTCTACCAGGCCGACGATATCGACAACCTGACCCACTTCACGTCGAAGAGCCTGGACTGGTAGGGGCGGCCAGGCCGGGTCAGTAGTGCAGGTGGGCCTGCCAGTCGGCGGGGACGCGGTCCTCGGGGCCGGGAGTGGTCTGGTCCAGCGGGTGGTGGTGCGGCGCGGCCAGTTCCGGGCCCCGCTCGTACAGCCGGTTGTCCGGGTAGCTCCAGAACCAGGTTTCCTGCGGCTCGAAGCTCTGGATGACCGGGTGGCCGGTGTCCTTGGCGTGGTGGCTGGCGTGCTGGGCCGGGGAGGAGTCGCAGCAGCCGATGTGCCCGCACTGGGCGCAGCGGCGCAGGTGGAACCACCAGCCGCCGTTGGCGTCGCACTCCACGCAGCCGTTGCCGGTGGGGGCCGCCGACGGGTCGACGCCGGGGATGTCACTCATGAAGTCTCCTGCTCCTGGGGCGCCGGCTCGGGCGCCTGGTCCTGGGGCGCCGACGAAGGCGCCTGCTCGTCGTCGCGGTCCTGGGCCGTGAGCGGCAGCCAGACCCGGAACTTGGTGTCGCCCGGGTCCGACCACACGTTGATCTCGCCGTGGTGCTTCTTGACCACGATCCGCCAGGAGATGTCCAGTCCCAGCCCGGTGCCCTCACCGACCGGCTTGGTGGTGAAGAACGGGTCGAAGATACGCGGCTGGATCTCCTTGGGCACACCCGACCCGGTGTCACCGAACTCGACCAGCAGCTTGTCGCGGTCGTGGGCGGTGCGGATGGTGAGCGTGCCGTGATGGTCCATGGCCGAGACCGCGTTGTCGATCAGGTTGGTCCACACCTGGTTCAGCTCGGCGGCGTAGGCCGGGATCTTGGGCAGGGTGCGGTCGTAGTCCTTGACGATGGTGATGTCCGGGCCGATCTTGGCGGCCAGCATGACCAGCGTGCTGTCCAGCAGGTCGTGCACGTCGATCTCCTGGTAGGGAGCCCGGTCCAGCTGGGAGTACTGCTTGGCCGCGCCGACCAGGTGCATGATCCGGCCGGAGGCGTCCTGGATCTCGTTCATGAGCAGCTCGGTCTCGACCGTGTAGGCCAGCCAGCGGGTGGCGCCCTCCAGGTCCCGCTGCTCGACGATGTCGGCCATCTGGTCCAGCCAGGGGGTGTCGATCCCGGCCTGGACCAGGACCGGGGCCAGGTCCCAGCCGCCGCGGACGTCGTGGTCGTCGAGCCAGTCGGCCACCGTGTCCTCGGCGTCGGAGGCCTCCATCGGGCCGAGCTGGGGCGCCTTGGCCACCCGCTCCACGGCCCGCTCCTGCAGCTCCATCAGGCTTTCCAGCGTCTCCTGCTGATACGGGTGCTTGGAGATCACGGCCAGCTTGTGGCGCATGCCGGCCACGCGGTCGCGCAGCGACGAGGTGGCCCGGACCGCGGCCGCGGCCGGGTTGTTCAGCTCGTGGGTCAGGCCCGCCGACAGCGAGCCCAGGGCGAGCAGCCGCTCGCGCTGGCTGATGGCCCGGTTGGTCGCGCTGACCCCGAAGAACGCGCCCTCCAGCAGGTGCACGGCCATCGGGAACCAGGTGCTCATCATCTCGGCGAAGCACTCGGCGTTCAGCACGTAGAACCGGGACGGCTCCGTGACCCGCATCGAGCTGTTGTAGGTCTTGGCCGCGCGCTCGCCCAGGTAGGCCTGGAACGCGCCCGCATACACGCCCTTGTACGAGCTCCGGTTGACCTCGATGTCGTCCGAGCCGACCCGGCGGGACAGCACCAGGGTGCCCTCGATCAGCACGTAGAAGCAGGTGGCCGGGTCGCCTTCGGCGTAGACCGGGCCGGGCTCGTAGGTCTCGATGCGGCCTTCCCGGCATAGCCAGTCCAGCTGGTCGTCGTCGAGCTTCTCGAACAGGAACAGGGACCGCAGCTCGGCTGGGTCACAGGGACCGGTGGTGGTCACAGCTTCTCCAGGTAACGGTGGACCAGCATGACGGCCATGGCGCCCTCACCCACGGCGGAGGCGACGCGCTTGGCCGACTCGGCTCGCACGTCGCCGGCCACGAACACCCCGGGCACACTGGCCTCTAGGTGATAAGGCACGCGGTCCAGCGGCCATTCCTTCGGCGACTCGCCGTCGGCGGTCAGGTCCGGCCCGGTGAGCACGAACCCGTGCTCGTCCCGCTCCAGGACCCCGTCCAGCCAGCCGGTCAGCGGGGCCGCGCCGATGAAGACGAACAGGTGCTGAGCGGCCACGTCCTCGGTCTCGCCGGTGTTGGCGTCGCGCAGGGTCAGGCCCTCCAGGTGGCCGTCGCCGCGGGCGGCGACCACCTCGGTGCAGTTGCGCACGGTGATGTTGGGGACGTTCTCGACCTGCTCGATCAGGTAGTGCGACATCGACTTGGTCAGCGACGGGCCGCGGACCAGGATCGTCACCGACTTGGCCCCGCGGGACAGGTAGACCGCGGCCTGCCCGGCCGAGTTGGCCCCGCCCACGATGTAGACGTCGCTGTCGACACAGGCAGCCGCCTCGGTCAGGGCCGAGCCGTAGTAGACACCGGCCCCGGTGTAGTCGTCCAGGCCGGGCGCTCTCAGCTGCCGGTAGGCGACCCCGGTGGTGAGGATCACGCTGTGCGCGTCCAGCGAGGTGCCGTCGGAGAATCGCACCGTGCGGGCCGAGCCATTGATCTCCAGCCCGGTCACCTCGCGGGTGGTGAGCACCTCGGCGCCGAACTTGGCCGCCTGCAGCCGGGCCCGGGTGGTGAGCTGGGCGCCGGACACCCCGTCCGGGAAGCCCAGGTAGTTCTCGATCCGCGAGCTCTGCCCGGCCTGGCCGCCGGTGGCGGTGCGCTCCAGCAGCACGGTCCGCAGCCCCTCGGACGCCCCGTAGACGGCGGCGCCCAGGCCCGCCGGGCCGCCGCCCACCACGATCAGGTCGTAGAAGTCCGAGGACGGGCTGGTGGCCAGGCCGACCTTGCCGGCCAGTTCGGCGTCGGACGGCTCGACCAGCACCTCGTGGTCCAGGGTGATGATCACCGGCAGCTTGAGCCCGTCCTGGCCGGCCGCCTCCAGCATCCGCTTGCCCTCGGGCTCGTCGGTGGAGAACCAGCGGTACGGGACCTGGTTGCGGGCCAGGAACTCACGCACGTCGGACGAGCGCGCGTTCCAGCGGTGCCCGATGCACTTGATCTCCGGCACCACGTGATGGTCGGACGACCGCCAGGTGTCCAGCAGCGTGTCCACCACCGGGTAGAGCTTCTCCTCGGGCGGGTCCCAGGGCTTGAGCAGATAGTGGTCCAGGTCGACCACGTTGATGGCGTCGATGGCCGCGCTGGTGTCGGCGTAGGCGGTGAGCAGCACGCGGCGGGCCCCGGGGTAGACGTCCATCGCGTGCTCGAGGAACTCGACGCCGTTCATGTTCGGCATCCGGTAGTCGGCCAGGATCACGGCGACCTGGTCGCCGCGCAGCTTCAGTTCGCGCAGCGCTTCCAGGGCCGATTCCCCGGACTCGGCCCGGACGATGCGGTACTCGCTGCCGTACTTGCGCCGCAGGTC